>DASVQP010000129.1 GCA_036389135.1 Longimicrobium sp. | reverse complement strand
TGAACCAGAGCCGAAGCCCTGATCCCGTACGACTTGCATGTGTTAAGCGCGCCGCCAGCGTTCGTCCTGAGCCAGGATCAAACTCTCCATGAGTTCAAACAGCTCCAGAGAACAAACGACTGTATCGTTCGTTCGGTTTCTTCTTCACGTTGTGTGCAATCCGTGCGGTGCCTCCAAGGACACCTGCAGGCACCGCGGGAGACGTGACGCCCCCGGCTGATGTGCCACACGGCCGCTCCGCGTTCCTTACGCGCGGGCTGCACAAAGCACTCCCCAATACCCGATTTGTCAAAACTTCCGCGCGGCTCTTTTCACCGCGTCTTCATGGCAACCCGGCCAGTTTCACCCGGCCCGTCGCGTGTCCTGCGTTAGTCCTTCAATCTACACCAGTAGCGCCGCTCCGTCAACCCCTCCGCAACTTCCGTTTTTACAACTTCCGCCGCACCCGACCCGCAGCGAACTCGTTGAAGATACTCAGCTTATCGCGGATCGTCAAGAGATGGAAACCAGCGTTTCCGTCTTCACCTCTCGTCACCGGCAGCCGGTCCGGTGGAGCCCTTCAACGTAAACCACTTCCGCGGAACCGTCAACCCCTCGCCGCGAAGACAAACCGAGACCCCGCGGCCGGAGCCGCGGGGTCTCGCAGGGGTGAGCGACCGGAATTGAACCGGCGACCTCCAGGGCCACAACCTGGCGCTCTAACCAACTGAGCTACGCCCACCATCATCTCAAGAACTGCGTCTCGTGCACCCGCCAGGCGCCGAAGCACCGGTTGATGCCGAGACACGAATTTGTGAAAGAATTCTCGATTACGCAAGTGGTGGGAGCCGCCCCGCGCACCCGCGTAAGGCCCGCCGCCGGAGCTCCGCATCGGAGCCCCGGCGGCGGAACCGAGTTACGGGACGAACTGGATCTGGTCCACGTAGAAGGTGGGCTGCGCCCCGCCGCTGTTGTCCTGGATCACCAAGTCCGTGATGGCGAGCGAGGAAATTCCCAGCGTCGAAAGCGGTATGCTCACCTTGCGCCACGTCCCCGCCGCCACCGAGCCGCCGGCGATGTAGCTGTTGACCCCCACCTTTGTGCGCCAGCCGCCCGTGTCTGCCAGCTGCACGATGAGCTGCTGCCCGCCGGCGGAGCCGCCGTGCACGTAGAACTCCAGCGTCGCCAGCCCGGACGGACTCACCCCGGTGTTGTGGTGCGCGTAGAGCCCGCCCCACGCCGCCGTGTACGCCGCGGAGATCGACTTGCTCCCCATGTACACGGGCGAGGTGTTGGCGAAGCTCACGGTGGTGCCCCACGACCAGTTGGCCCACCCGGTCGTCAGCGCGTCATCGTAGACGACTTTCGCGGTGTTCATCACCTCGTGGATCGCCCCCAGCAGGCTGATCCCCGCCGCCGAAGTATCCTGCGTCACCTCCCAGATCCCGATTCCGGACGCGCGCTGCAGGCTCAGCGTCGTCTTCTGCTTCATCGTCGACACCCCGTTGTAGTACCAGCCGTTGCTCACGTCTTTCGTAGGTGCCGTCGCGTCGTCGCGTACGATGTGTCGATACGCCTTCTGGTTGCCGCTCGAGTTGTTGCCGTAGAACTGCACCCCCAGCACCGTCTTGGACTGCGGAAGCCCGCGCCCGGACCAGTAGTCCAGCGACGCGACCGCGTGCGAGTACGCTGGCGTGGTGGTCTCGCCGTCGTACGCCATCAGCACCAGGAAGTCCACGTTGTTGAAGACCGGCGACAGGATGTGCTTGCCGAACCAGCCGTTCGCCGCCACCGCGGCGGTCAGCAGCTTCCCGCGGCTGTGCATCGCCGTGTCCAGATCGCTCATCAGGACGGCGAAGTTGGCGGCGTCCGCGCTGTCGTTCGGGAACTCCCAGTCGATGTCCACCCCATCGAGACCGTAGTTGTTGATGAAGGTGACCATGTTGCTGACGAAAGCGCTCCGCGCGGTGGGGCTGGCGGCCATGGGCGCGAAGGTGGTGTCGTGGTTCGCGCCGCCGCCGCCTACGGAGATCAGCGCCTTGGTGCCCGCGGCGTGGGCCTTCTGCACCACGGCGGTGAGCCGCGTGTCTCCGCTCATCGCGATGCCGGTGAGTGACCCATTCGAGCGTGCGTCGACGAATGCATAGATGACGTGGGTCATCTTGTTGTACCGCACCGAGTCCAGCGACAGCGAGGGGTACCAGTTGGGCAGGTACCCTACCACCCGCGAGGAGGTGGCGTTCATCGCCCACCGCGGCGGCGCACCCGGTTCCAGCGCGGGTCCAGACGGGCCCGTCGGCGCGTCCGCGCAAGCCGCGAAGGTGGCGAGAAGCGCCACGGCTAAGAAAGGCTTGTAGCACCGCATGGATCCTCCAACGTCAAAAGGGTATCCGCCACCTCAGGACCTCCACCGGTCCGGGCGTGCGGCGACCGTCGGGCAATTCGCGTGCTACAAAGATGGACGTAAAGTACAGGGGATCAAATGCTTACAGAGTGAACATACGATGCTTCGGAGAACGCATCTCCCCCTCCCCGTTACCCAGCCAATCGCCACAGGCACTGTGATCTACATCCACTTTTCGAACGTCAGTATTGCCTTTGAGCGTCTGACCGCAACACCTTCTTCACTTGGGGTGTGATCGCCCTGTCCTTCCGCTCCCTTCATGACGGCCACCCCGTGTCATCTGAGTTGATTCCGCCCAGTTCGCGTTAGCAAACTGAATTGCAGCGCCTTCCATCGAATCCAGCCCTCAATGCGCCGCTCTCCTCTCCCCCTTCTGGCTTCGGCAATTGTCCTCTCGGCGGTCGCCGTGGAGCGTGGCTCGCTGCTGGACGACCTCGCACGCGCCGCGCCTGAACGCACCGCCGGGCCCCGGCTGTCGGTTTCCGCGCGCTACCGGGCTTGCTCCTATCAGATCCCGCCGGACGGGATTATCCCCGTGGCGCACTGCGGTCCTGAAACCAGATCATCCGCCACGATGCCGGCGGTCGCGCGGCTCTGGTCCCGTGCGCGCAAGGATCTTCACTCCGGCGAGGCACTTCACACGGCCGGCCTCCTCGGTCTGCTATGGCCGAGCAGTGGAGGCACCGCGCTCGACGAAGCCATTTCCGTCCTCCAGCGCGCCGCCAGCGTCGGGGATCGTCCGTCGCGGACGCTCGGCGACATCTCCGCCGCGTACCTGATCCGCGCGAGCCGGACGCAGAACACGCGCGACTTGCTGGAAGCGATCACCAGCGCCGACCAAGCGCTCGCGGTGGACCCGAAGAGTGCCGTGGCACGATTCAACCTTGCGCTGGCGCTCGATTGGCTTGGGCTGAACGGCCAGGCGGGGGAGGCATGGGCGCAGTACCTTGCGGTCGACTCCACCTCCGGCTGGGCGGAAGAGGCGCGGACCCGCATCCGCGCTCTGGCATTCGGCGATCCGCCCGCGACGCCGCCCGGCCCCGCAGCCTCCGCGGCGGAGATCGAAGCCTACGCGGCCCGGGCCCCCCAGGAAGCGCGACTCCACGGCTGGGACCGACTCCTCGGGCAATGGGGCGCGGCGGTCCTGGCCGGTGACACCGCGCGCGCCGAAGCCCGCCTGCGCCAGGCGCAGACGATCGGCGAGGCGCTGGTGCGCAGGCGCGGTGACGCGACGCTTGCGGACGCGGTGAACGCGATTCGCGCACGCTCGAGAGACCACGCCGCTACCCGCGCGCTCGCAAGAGCGCACCTGGAATTTGCGGCCGGGCAGACGGCCTATCACAGTGTGGATTATAAGGCCGCTCGCGATCACTTCGCTCAGGTTCTGGAGATCCGACCGCCATCTGAACCCCTGCAGAGTTGGGCTCGCGTCTTCTACGCCGGCATGCTCGGGCAGCACGGCAAGCTGCCGGAAGCTGAAGCACTGCTGCGGCCGTTCGTAGAAACAGACACACTCCGCTACCCCGCACTCGCGGGACGTTCACGCTGGGTGCTCGGGTTTGTCCTGTCTCGAGCCGGGCGCTATGAGGGGTCGATAGCGGCGGCGGAGGAGGGTGGCAGGTTGCTGGGGCGGGCCGGCGAGCACGAGCACGCGGGCGGTGCACAGTATGTAGCGGCGGATGCCCAGCTCAACCTGGGCGCGACACACGCGGTGTACGGAGCGGCCCATCGCGCGCTCGCGACGCTCCGGGGCCGGCGCAGCTCCATCTGGCTCCAGAACACACTTGCCCTGGTGTCACGAACGGCCGAGGCCGACGGGCTGACCGCAGCCGCTCTGAGGTTCCAGAACGAGCGAGTGGTGCTTGCGGAACGGCTCGGCCAGCCGGCCCGCATCGCCGAGGCGCGGCTGGCGCGCGCGCGGCTCCTCGCCGCCGCCGGGACGCTCCCCCGGGCCAGGGCCGACATCGAGGCAAGCGCGCGGCTCCTGCGGGAGGTGAAAGGCGAGACTGCGCGGCGCTGGTTGGAAACCGACCTCCGCTTCGCGCGGGCCGACTACTTCGCCGTTCGCCAACCCACGCGAGCGGCGGCGAATCTGGACTCCATCCTGGCGGGTGTGAACGACCTCGCCGCACACAGGAAGCTCCGGGCCTACGTGCGCCGTGCCGAGGCGAGGCTCGCTATGAGGCAGGTTCCCGGCGCGACGGAAGACCTGAACTCCGCTTCCCTCCTCCTGGCCAGCAAGCGCGATTCGATCACCAAGAGCGAGCTCCGGGCCTCGCTCGTGGAGTCGGCGCGCGGCGTCTTCGACCGGCTCGCCATGCTCGACTTGGCCGCGGGCGACACCGCGGACGCATTGGATCACCTGGAGCGCGGGCGCATTTCGTTCGGCTCCGCCCCCCCTGATACGGCGAGCGCGATGCGCCGGCCGATGCGGCGGGGCGAAGTGGCCGTCGCGTATGCGCTGATTGGTGACACGCTGCTCGCATGGACCGTCGCCGGCACTAAGGCGCGCCTGACGCGTCAGACGGTGAACCGTGGGTCTCTCATCGCCTCCATCGAGGAGCTCCGCCTGTCGCTGGAGCGCGGGGAAGTGGGCGCGGCGGTCCGCCGGCCGCTCGCGGAGCTGCACCGCACACTTATCGCGCCGCTGGAGTCACGACTCGGCGATGAGAACACGACCCTGGTCATTGTGGCGGACGGGGAGCTCGCGGCGGTGCCATTCTCGGCACTCTACGACGAGCGGCGCGGCCGCTATCTGGTGGAAACGCACGCGCTCCGCTACGCCGGGAGCCTTCGTGACGCGGCCGCTCCCCAGGTGCGCGAGTCCTCCCGCGGAGTGCGCACGCTGCTCGTGGCGGACCCCGCCTTTGACGCACGCGTACACCCGGGCCTTCCCCGGCTCCCGGGCGCGCGGCGGGAGGCGGACTCCATCGCGGCAACGTATCCGGGCCATGTCCTTGTCGCCGGCACTGCCGCCGACGCTGCGGCCGTGGAAGCCGCGCTCGGGGGCGCCGGAATCGTTCACTTCGCCGGGCATGCGGTGTTCGATGACCGGCGCCCGGAGCGCTCGTACCTGGTGCTCGCGCCGGAGGGCGGCCCGGCGGGGCGCGGACGGCTCACCGCGGCCGAGATGGAGAAATTGGAGCTAGGGCACGTCGACCTGTTGGTCCTCTCCGCGTGTCAGACGCTCCGGTCGCAAAACGCGCGGTCGGGCGGCTTCGCGGGTTTCGCCGGGGCGCTGCTGGACGCTGGGGCGGGAGGCGTGGTCGGCAGCCTCTGGCGCGTGGATGACGAGCTGACGACGCCACTTATGGTCGAGTTCCACCGCGCCTACCACCGCTCGGGAAGTGGGCCGCTCGCGTTGCGCGAGGCGCAGCTCCGGCTGCTTCGTTCGCCCGATCCTGCGCTCCGCACCCCAGCGGCATGGGCGGGGTTTCGTTATGCGGGTGACTAAGCGCAACGGGAAATCTGCGGGTTGCGTCCCTCCAATTGGAGACGACAGACGTAGCCCGAACCGTCGGGTTCGGAATGCCGCCCGGATAGTACTCCGCGGGAGCGGCCGACCTTCATCCTAAGGGGCACGCTGATGTTTAACCTGACCATCACTTTCTCAGGCTTGTGTCTGCTAGCACGAGACCGGAATCGGGGGATGGTGCATGTGCTGATGCCGTCGACCGACGGGCACCAGCCCCACATTCCAGCCCTTGTGTACGTCGACCCGGACGGGACGGTCAACTGCCGGAAAATCTCCGACATGCATCTTGAGCTGCGGGACATCACCGGTGGTCTGAATCCGAGCGTGCCCCCGGAGGTGTTCGATTTTGGCGATGATCTGCTGGGAAGCAGGTCGGTCGACAGAACGCTTGTGGAGCCAGTCGAGTCGCTTCCAGACGGTGTGCACGCCCGAGTCCGCCTCACGGCCGGGTCGCACGGCGGGACCCATCGACTCGGTGGATTTTGGAACTTCACCCTGCGCGATAGGTCCGTCGTCCCCCGCCTTCTCCCGACTGCGGTGAACTGGTCGATTCCGGGCATCCGGCTCTCGCACCTAACTATCGACAACAAGGCGGGAAGGGAGAGCTTCGAAGTCTTCCCAGACGGGAACAACAATATCCACATCCTTATCGTGCACGTCACGCGACAAGAACTCGAGGTGATCGGTCCGGATATCCCGCCAACCCCGGCATGTATACCGCACAAGCACGAGGCGAGTCACTTCCGTGTGTACAGGTCGCTCCTGAAGCCAGAGGACGACTTCATCGTCCCCGAGTTCGATGAACCTCGCACGAGGGGTGCAGGGCTCTGCAAGCCACGCACGGACGAAACGCGGTCCGGATCGTACAACGAGAACGCTGAGTCCGCCGCCAAGGTCGGCGACTGCCTCGACGGTCCGCAACCGGATCATGCAGACGAGTCGGAGCATAGCGACCCGCATGCTGCTGCGGCGGCGGGTTCCGAACTCACCTGCATGGTGACCACCGCACCTGTTACCCCCCCATAGGTGCTCAGCGAGCCGACTCGACACCTGGCCATGCGGATTCGGAGCCGTCTCAGCCGGGTGCGGGTCGACCGTTTTTCTGGAACCGAGGCGCTCGGAGTGAGCTATGCCCTTGCAAGTGCCCGCCATCGCCGTCTTCGACCTAGTGAGCACGCTCGCCTTTGTGGAGCTCACGGAGGACGCCAGGGAGATCGCGACGCTTGATGTGTATTCCAGTGCCATTGATGTGCTCCGTGGGTTGCGCGATGAAGGGGTACTCATCCGAGTGATCGACAAGGTTGGCGAGGTCCCTCCAGACCACGTGCGAAGCAGACTGCTGGAGACCGAACTCGGAGAGTTCGCGGACTCTTTCATGATGGTGGAAAGGTCTGCCGAACTTCGGGACGTATTCGAAGCCGCTGCCGCGCTGGTGCCACGCGAGGAGGCGCTCCTACTCTTCGTGGGCGCCGATCCGGTCGAAAGGGAGATTGCGGCTGGCGTGCGGTTCAAGGCGGCGCCCCATCCCGCGTTGGCGCTTGGGGTCCTTGGCGGGGGCGGAGCCCTCCGGTACCTGCGGATCCGCGTGCCACCACGACGTGATTGGGACGAGTCGAGCGCGGCTCTGCGTGAGAAGGCGGTCGTGCCCATTCACCTGTCGGGCGAGCCCGCCAGCCTCGGCGTCGTCATCTATGCGATCGGAGACACTCGCACTGCGGCAGCCCTCGACGCTCTCGGGTTTTGGGTGGACCGGCTCGGCGCTCCCGACGAGCCGGAGACAACCACCGCCTATCTCATCCGGGGTGATCTCCAGGAGCAACACGGAATTTTTGAGTCCGCGGGCAACGCTTCGCCTCTCTTAGTGAATGGCCCCGTCGCCTCCCCTGTGCTCGCTTCCACCCATGAAGGATTTCTGGTCGCGCTCTCCTCGGATTTCCCGCTGGAGTCGCTGCACTTCGCGGAAGCTCACGAAGGCCACGCTCGCGCACTCTCGCCATCCCTCAATTATCTGCGGGGCACGAGTCTTGTGGCGGCGCGTGATACGACACTCGTCAACGCGGCACTCGCAGATCCACTCTCTAGTTCGGAAATAGAAATTCTGCGCCGACATTTGAACCCTGAATTCATAAAATCGGTAGTGGAGCGGTATGTCAAAATGGGGAGCGATGAACCAAAGTATCCATACGGAAGCCGTCACTTCAAGCACAAGGGAAATAAAAGTGCGGTCGCCCTGCTCGTTTCCGACTTCGCGTCGGTTTCTGCGGGGCGGCTACCTGCGAAGCATCACTGCTTTACACACAACGGGGCTCCGGCAGCAAACGTGGTGGCAAAACTTGAGGCTACGCCGGGAATGCAGGGTGCGGGGGTGGTGTTAGTTTGTGCTCACCTTGACACCTTCAACATAGTTGGGACACCGGACAGCGCGGCCGCCCCAGGTGCGGATGACGATGCAAGTGGGATGGCCGCCGTACTCGCCGCCGCCTCCGCGTTTCTAGAACTCGCGCCGTTGCGGACGCGGCGTCGGGAGATCCGTTTCGTGCTGTTCAACTGCGAGGAAATAGGGATGACTGGAAGCGAGAGCTACGCTAACGGTATGGCCGCGCTCAAGATTCCAGTGTCTGCAATGTACCAGATGGACATGATTGGCTATGACCACAGAGGAGGGGGTAACATCCAGGCCCATGTCGGATTTCGTGGCGAGGGCACGCCAAATGGATCAGCCGTGAGATTGCGGTCGACCGATCAGGCTGAGTTGATTGAGCACCTACGGCAACGTATCACCGATCTCACCGAGAGAACTCAGATTTACACCCGCTCCGAAGAGTGTGGCGAGGGGAGAAGTGATCACAGCAAGTTCCACGCGGCGGGATATCCAGGCTGCTGGGTGAGCGAAAATCTCTTTGCTTGCGGCAGAGGGTGCCACGAACTCAATCCAGCGTACCACACCTCGAACGACACCTCGGTCGATGGGCACTACGCCGCTGAGATCGGGCGCCTCGTCGCCGCTGCGGCGTGGATCGCGGCGACGAGATAGACCCCGGCAGGCGCAGACAAGCAGCCCCCACCGCACTTCGCGGTGGGGGCTGCTTTGGCTACGCGCCAGATAGGACTCGAACCTATGACCTACGGCTTAGAAGGCCGTTGCTCTATCCAGCTGAGCTACTGGCGCAGGTGTTGACCTGTACCAACGTTCGCCGGGAAGGTGCCCCGGCAGTCGGGGAGACAGGATTCGAACCTGCGACCCCCTGGTCCCAAACCAGGTGCGCTACCGGGCTGCGCCACTCCCCGTCCGACAGAGCGCAAAAGTATATCCCTGCGGCGCGATAATCAACCCTGCGCGTTCCCGCGCAGCGCTTCCGCCGCCTGCCGCACGGCGCGGCCACGGTGGCTGATCTCGTTCTTGCGGTCGGGCGAGAGCTCGCCAAAGGTGCAGCGCTCGGAGGGGATGTAGAAGAGGGGATCGTAGCCAAAGCCGCCGGTGCCGCGCGGCTCCTCCAGCACGATGCCGTCGCAGGTGCCGAGGAAGACCGCCTCGTCCGCGCCGCCGCCGGCGAGGGCGGCGGCGCAGACGTAACGTGCGCCGCGGCCGGATTCCGGCATCCCGGCGAGCTGCTGGAGGAGGTGGGTGTTGTTGGCCTCGTCCTGCCCGGCGCCGCGCAGGTCCGGGCCCGGGGCGAAGCGGCGCGAGCGCACGCCGGGGGCGCCGCCGAGCGCATCGACGCAGATGCCGGAGTCGTCGGCGAGGGTGCGCTCGCCGGTGAGGCGCGCGAAGTGACGGGCCTTGGCCAGGGCGTTCTCCTCAAAGGTGTCGAACACCTCGAGCGCGTCCTCCTCCGGCGTTTCCACGATCCCCAGCGCGTCCAGCCCGACGATCTCCAGCTCCGGGTAGCCGGCGAGGATCTCGCGGATCTCGCGCACCTTGCCGGGGTTGCGGGTGGCGACCAGGAGGCGCGTCATCCGCCCACGGCTTCGCGCTGCGCCCGCAGCAGGCTGCGGATGCCGCCGCCGGTGAGCGCCACCAGCCCGGCGAGCTGCTCGGGGGAGAAGTCGCTGCGCTCGCCGGTCCCCTGTACCTCGATGATGCCGCCGCTCTCGCGCATCACCAGGTTGAGGTCGACCTCGGCGGCGGAGTCTTCCGTGTAGTCGAGGTCCAGCAGGAGGACGCCGCCGACCACGCCCGCGCTCATGGCGGCGACGAACTCGCGGAACGGCGACGCGGTTCCCTTTGCGGCGATCCACTGGCACGCATCGTAGAGCGCGACCGCGCCGCCGGTGATGGAGGCGGTGCGGGTGCCGCCGTCCGCCTGCAGGACGTCGCAGTCGATGGTGATGGTCCACTCGCCCATCGCGGCCATGTCCACGCAGGAGCGCAGGCTGCGGCCAATCAGGCGCTGGATCTCCTGCGTGCGCCCGCCCACCTGCTTGCGCTCGCGCTGATTGCGGGAGTGCGTGGCGCGCGGGAGCATCGAGTACTCCGCCGTCACCCACCCCTCGCCGCTCCCCTTGCGCCAGCCGGGGACGCCGCGTTCCACCGTAGCGGTGCATAGGACGCGGGTGCGCCCCGTGGAGATCAGGCACGATCCCTCCGCGTACTCGCTCACGCCGCGCTCGATGCGCAGGGCGCGCGGCTGCTCGGGGGTGCGTCCTTCGGACCTGTCAGGCATTCTGGGCAGCTCGCTGGAGGATGGCCGTGGTGGAGCGGCCGGGGACGAGCGGGGCGACGACCACTTCCCCGCCGGCGGCTTCGACTTCGGCGCCGCCCACGATGTCTTCCTTGCGGTAGTCGCCGCCCTTCACCAGCACGTCGGGAAGGAGCGCGACGATGAGGTCACGCGGGGTGTCTTCCGCGAAGAAGGTGACGTAATCGACCGCCGCCAGGCCGGCGAGGACGTAGGCGCGGTCGTCCTCGGGGTTGACGGGACGGGACGGTCCTTTGAGGCGGCGCACGGAATCGTCCGTGTTGAGGCCGACGACGAGGAGATCGCCGAGCCCGCGCGCGGACTCCAGGTACTCGACGTGGCCCCGATGGAGCACGTCGAAGCAGCCGTTGGTGAAGACGACGCGCTCCCTCCGCGGCCTTCCGAGACGGGCTACGAGCTCTTCGCGGCCGACGATCTTGGCTTCGGCGCTCACGGCTGGCCCGGGCGGGCGGCGGGGACTTCGCGGCGGATCTCGGCCAGGAGCTCCCCCGCCCCGCGGCGCAGCAGCGCGTCGGCGAGCTCGCGGCCCAACCCGGCGGCGTCTTCAGGCGCACCCTCGGCGGAGGCGCGGAGGATCGTCTCGCCGCTCGTGGAAGCGACGAGGCCGTGCAGCGTCAGGCGGCCGTCGTGGAGCTCGCCGAGGGCACCGATGGGGACCTGGCAGCCGCCTTCGAGGGCGCGCAGGAAGGCGCGCTCGGCCGTCGTTGCGGCCGCGGTAGGGGCGTGATCCAGTCCGCGGAGGCGCTGGAGCAGCGCTTCGTCATCCGCGCGGGCGACGACGGCGAGGGCGCCCTGCCCCACCGCCGGGAGCCAGTCGGACGGGTCGAGGTGCTCGGAGATGCGATCGTCCCATCCCAGGCGCAGCACGCCCGCGGCGGCCAGGATGATCCCCTCGTACTCGCCGCGGTCTAGCTTGGCGAGGCGGGTGTTGAGGTTGCCGCGCAGATCCAGCACCTCCAGGTCCGGCCGGCGCGCCTGGAGCTGCGCGCGGCGGCGCAGGGAGCTGGTGCCAATACGGGCGCCCGCCGGCAGCGTCGCGAGCGATCCGGAGCGGCCAGGGGCCAGGATCAGCACGTCGCGCGGGTCTTCGCGGACGGTGATGGCGGCGATCACCAGGCCGTCCGGAAGGCGCGTGGGCACGTCCTTAAGCGAGTGCACGGCCAGGTCCGCGGCGCCCGAAAGGAGCGCTTCATCCAGCTCCTTGGTGAAGAGCCCCTTGTCGCCGATCTTGGCGAGGGGGACGTCGAGGATCTTGTCGCCGATCGTCTTCACCACGTCGATGCGCACCTCGGCGTCCGGGTCGGCGGCGAGGAGGGCGCGCTCCACGGCGTGCGCCTGCCAGAGCGCCAGCTGGCTGCCGCGCGACGCGATGCGGAGGAGCGTGCCGGCTACCACTGCGACTGCGCTCCCTGCACCACCTTTTGGATGATGTCGACGACCGCCTTCTCCCGCGCGACGTTGATCGTCTGGTTGCTCGGGTTGTAGTCGCCGAACGCGGAGATGTTGCTGCCGCGCCAGAGCACCTTGTCGCCGCGCACGTCGAAGACTTCCGCGTCGAAGGTGATCTGCAGGCGGCGCTGCACCGGCTGCACGCGCCCACCCGTCTGCTCCTGCGCGGCGATGTTCAGCGTGGTCTCGTCGTAGCCTCTAAGCGTGCCGCGGATGATGGCGTCGGCCGAGGCCTGCGCGGAGAGGCGCACGCCCAGCTCGCGCGGAAGGCGCTGCTGCAGCGCGCGCTGCACGTCGCCGCGGAGCGCTTCGTCCGGCGTGGTGTTCTCGAACAGCTCCACGTAGACGGTGCGGATGTTGGGCGGCAGCCCGCCCCCGGTGAGCTGATAGAAGCACCCGGAGAGCGAAACCGCCAGCAGGATGCTACCGAGCAGTGCCCGGCGGGCTCCAGATGTCTTCCGAGAAGGATGCCACATCGTTGGTCGATTCCAGCGTGAGGTTCAGTGTGCGGAGCGCGTTCCACTCCCGGTAGCGCGCACTGGTGATGTTGATGCCCGGCCCGTGGGACAGATCGATCGATTCCTGCACGCCACCGCCGCGCAGCCGGCGCACGCTCTGGAGCACTCCGGAGCGGGCGCGGTACTCCAGCGTCCCGTCGGCGCCCAGATCGTAGCGGACCACCGTCGCGTCGGCGTTGCTGGTTGCGTCCACCAACCGTGCCGTGCTCGGCGGGCGCACGACGCCGACCGTGGCCCAGAGCAGCGCGGGCGAGGGGAAGCGGAAGCGCTGCTGGTCGATGGCGGCCGGGATGCGCGGCGTCTCGTCCACCAGCGCGGCGGCGAAGTACGTCTCGCCGCGTGGGCCGAAGAGATCGATCCGGAAGCGGTCCGGCGCGCGGAAGCGTGCCACTCCGCGGCCGTTGAAGCGCGCTCCCGACTCATCCAGCGCCCAGGTGAAGTTGGCCTGGCGCGGCGACGAGGGCAGCGTGGCGCGCTGAAGCTGCGCGGCGATGACCGCGGGGTCCTGGCGCGGGCCTTCCGTCGCCGGCGCGGGCGAAGCTCCGGACGCCGGTGCGCTGGCCGTGGCTGGGCCGCACGCGGCGAGCGCCAGGGCAGCCAGCAAAATCCTCGTTGTGTCGATCTTCACTTCACTTCCTCGATGCGTAGGATGCGGTCGCCGGGGACGACGCGGTGCACCACCTCCATCCCGCTCACCACCTGGCCGAAGACGGTGTAGGTGCCGTCCAGGTGCGGCTGCGGCGAGTGGGTGATGAACCACTGGCTCCCCCCCGTGTCCGGCCCCGAGAGCGCCATCCCGAGCGTCCCGGTGCCGTACAGATGGCGGTTGATCTCGTCGCGGATGGAATACCCCGGACCGCCGGAAGTGTCCCCGCGCGGATCGCCGCCCTGGATCACGAAGTTAGGGACGACGCGCGGCCACTCCTGCCCGTTGAAGTACCCCGCGCGGGCCAGCGTCAGGAAGTTGTCGGCCGTCCCCGGCGCGTCCGCGCCGAACAGCTCGACCTCGATGGTGCCGCGGCTCGTGACGATGCGGGCACGTGGGCGCGCGTCGGAGATCACGTAGGCCGCTGCCAAGCGCGCGTATTCCGCCTGCTGGCGTCCCTCCACGGGGAGCGCGGGGCCCCATGCGCGCGTCGTCATCGTGTCACCGAACGCGGCGGCGGCGCGCTGGCGGACGAGGTAGTCGCCGGATCTCTGGAAGCGCGCAAAGAAGGAGCGTGCGGCCGACGCGTCCTTTTTCGCCAGCTCCCCCAGCGCATCGACTGCGGCGAGGGCGGCGTCGTTCATCGAATCGGCGCGGGCTCGGTCGTACGCGTCGAGGAGCACCGGGAGGGTGGCCGGGTCCGTGAGCTTGCCCAGGCCGCCGAGCGCGTTGGTGCGCTGGATGACGTCGCGCGCGCCGAGCGACTCGATCAGGAGGTTGCGGATGGGCGCCAGCGCCGTGTCCCCCGCCGCGCCGACCGCCGCTTCGATGGCGGTGGCGCTGACGCGGCCCTCAGGATCGCGCGCGAGCGACGCCACGGCCTCGCGGTCGCCGATCTCGGCGTAGGCACGCGCGGCGGCGGTCCGGATGCGCCACCCCGGCTCCCGAGCGAGCGCGCCGGCGACCTCACGGGCCTGCGCGGGCGCCACTTCTGCCAGCGCCGCGATGGCTGCCGCGCGCAGCGCTTCAGGTGCGCTCGCGTTCAGCGCCGCCGTGCGGAGCGCCCCCGCGGAGCCGGGCGCGCGCGTGGCCAGGCGGCCCAGCGACTCGGCCGCACTGATGGCGAGGTACGCATCGGGGCTCCCCAGGAGGCGCTCCAGCTCGGAAAGCGACTCGGGCGCCGCGTACGTGCCGAGCGCGCGCACGGCGCTGACGCTGACCGCGTGGTCCGCGTCGCGCGCGGCGGCGAGGATGACCGGAAGTGCGCGCGCCTGTCCGACCCCGGCGCTGTCGGCGAGCGGCGCGGTCAGGGCGCGGATCGCAAAGGAGCGGACGAGCGCGTCGGGATCGGTGGCGTAGGGGAAGAGCGCCGCCGTGCCGCGCGGATCGGGGCGGCGCGTGAGGGCGTACGCCGCACGCCAGCGGATCGCCGTGTCCTGCGACTCCAGCCAGGGGAGGATGGGCGCGGGGTCCGCCGGACGCGGGAAGCGGTAGACGGAAAGGAGCGCCAGACTGACCGCCTCGCGAACGCCGGGGCCGGTGCGCGGCGCCGCCAGCAGGAAGCTCTCCACCGCCGTGCGTGCCGCCGGTGTGCGGATCTTCCCCAGCGCGAGCGCCGCCTCGCCCACCACCGTCGGCGCCGTGGCGACCCGCTGCGCCGTCACGTACGGAGCGAGGAGCGGGACCGCGGCGCTGTCCGCCACCTGCCCCAGCGCAAATGCCGCCGTGGCCGCTACCGACGTGTCCGCGTCCGCGAGCAGGCGCCCCAGGAGCGGTACCGCGCGTCTGTCGCGAATGCGGCCCGCCGCGAGCGCGGCGCGGCGGCGGTCCGCGGAGTTCGCCGAGGTGGCGGCGGATTCCAGCGCGGCGGCGTCGTACTCGCGGCGGTCCTCCAGGCGCAGGAGGCGTGTGGCGACTTCGGGCGAGCCAGGCTCCGCCACCGTGCGCGGGCCTGCGGGTGCAGGCGCCGGCGTGCCCGGGACGCTCGCGGCCGGCGCGCAGGCGGCCACGAGCAGGAGGAAGAGGACAGGCGTATGGCGTGGCACGATCATCCCACCTCCCGCGGTGCGGGGTTGCGAAACGCTTCCAGGAGCGAGGGCGGCAGCGAGCGCAGGTTGCCGTCGCGGTCGATGGCGGTCAGCCCCGTGCGCGCGGAGACGAGGCGGCTGGTGCCACCATCGTCATCCACCCGCTCCACCAGGTAGGTGAAGGCGACGGCGCGCGAGCGGACCTGCTCCAGCGTCGTCGTCACCCGCACGAGCTCGTCGTAGCGCGCGGATGCATGGTAGCGCAGCGACACGTCCGTGACGGCGAGGAGTACGCCCTCTTCGCGCTCCACCAGCGCGTATGACTTCCACAGGCGGCGGATCAGCTCCGTGCGGCCTATCTCGCACCACGGCAGGTAGTTGGCGTGGTAGACGATCCCCATCTGGTCCGTCTCCGAATAGCGGACGCGGAACTCGACGGAGCAGGAGGGCGCGGCGGCCGTCATCGGCGGAGGGTCGAGGGTGGGCGTGGCATGCGGCGGAAGCTACCCGGCGGCGGCACGTGGTGTCAAACCGCGCGGCTTGTGGGCGCCCCGCGCGCCGGGTAGCTTGGCCCGCCATGCAGAGCAAGCCCGCCTACATCGTCTCCGACATCCACCTGGGCGCGGTTCCGCGAGAGACGGAGCGCGCCTTCCGCCGCTTCCTCGACCACGCGGCCGAGCACGCCGGCTCGCTCCTCATCAACGGTGACCTCTTCGACTTCTGGTTCGAGTACAAGTCCGTGATCCTGCGCGAGCACTTCCGTGTCGTCGCGAAGCTCGCGGACGTGGTGGAGGCCGGGGTGCCGGTGTCGTTCGTGGGCGGCAACCACGACGCCTGGGCCGGTTCCTTTCTGCGCGACGAGGTGGGCGTCACGTTGCTGGACGGGCCGGTGGAGATGGAGCTGGGCGGGCGCCGCGCCCTGGTGGCGCATGGCGACGGCGTGGGCCGGGGCGACTACAAGTACCGGGCGCTGCGCAGGATCATCCGCCACCCCGCCTCGATCGCCGCCTTCCGCCGCCTGCACCCGGACACGGGTCGCCGCATCGCGGGGCTCGCCTCGACCACGGAGCACAAGGCCGACTCCGGCGACCAGGCCGCAAAAGGGCGCGCGGCGTTCATCCGCGGCTGGGCCGAGGAGCAACTTGCGCGCATGCCGCACGTAGAGCTGGTGGTGGCGGGCCACGCACACGTGCCGGAGGTGGTGGAGGTGGCGCCGGGGCGGTTCTACGCCAACTCGGGGGACTGGATCCGGAGCTACACGTACCTGGTGCTTCCGGTGGCGGGCGGCGCGCCGGAGGTGCGGGGGTGGGAGGTGTGAGGGCCCCCGCCCCGCTCGTTCCTCGCTGCCCGCTTCAAGCTCGTTAGATCGCTTCCCTATACCGTTGACCTCCATGGCGAATCGTGTCCCGGGCGTCCGGTTCAGATCGGCAGGTTGGTTCCCTGCCGTTCTCGCCGTGGCGCTTCTTGGCTGCGGCACCCAGCCGCCCGCGCGTGCGGGCGGTGCATCCTTCTCTGCCACAGCTCCATCGGCCGCGGTCGCGCGGACGTTCCTCTCGACGCTCGACGATAGGCAACGTGCCCTCGCCTCGTTCGAATTCGACGATCCGCAGCGCACCATGTGGGCGTACGTGCCGCAAGAGCGCACTGGCCTCCCGCTGCAGGCGATGAACGCCGAGCAACGTGCGGCAGCGTTCCGCGTGCTCGGCACCGGGTTGAGTGAGCGCGGCAACACACTGGCGCGCGGCATCATCGAGCTCGAAGGCACTCTCCGCGTGCTCGAGGGGTTTCCCTGGGGGAATCGGCGCGATCCGGAGCTCTACTACCTGGCACTCTTCAGCCGGCCGGGTGGGATGCATCCCTGGGGCTGGCGCTTCGAGGGCCACCACCTCTCGGTGAACGTAACGGATCTGGGGCCCCACGGGCGGATCGTCGCGCCGCTCTTCATGGGTGCCAACCCGGCGCGCGTGCCCAGCGGCCCGCAGCAAGGGCTTCGCCTGCTCGCCGCGGAAGAGGACCTCGCCTTCGAGCTGCTGCAGATGCTCGATCCTCCCCAGCGCGCCCGCGCCACCATCGCCGCGCAGACCCCGGGGGACATCGTTACCGGCAGCGATCCTGTCGTGGCACCGATGGCATTCGCCGGCATGCCCGCGGCCGAGATGACGGCCGCCCAGCAACGGCAGCTTCGCCGGCTGCTCGAAGTGTACGCCGGGCGGATGGCAGACTCGTCGTCATACAGGCAAATGGTACGCATCGACGACGCGGGGTTCGGGCGCCTGCACTTCGCCTGGGCCGGCGCGCACCGGCCCGGCGCGCCGCACTACTACCGCATCCACGGACCTACCGTGCTGGTGGAGTACGACAAGAGCAACGCGAACCACATCCACACCGTCTGGCGCGATCTGGAGAACGACTTCGGAGGTGACCTGCTGCGGAGGCACTATGCACGGCAGCCTCAGCCTCACTGAAGCCCTCACCCCCCCGGCCCCCCTCTCCCAAACTGCTGGGAGAGGAGGGAGATCGCGGCCATCCACGCGGGTCTCCGACATCGGGAAACGCATCGGTCCGGGGCGGGCGCGATTCATCGCGCCCGCCCCGTGCGATCCTCGACCTTCGCCCCACGCACAGATCCGGTATGCGTGTCTGCCCCCCCGGCCCCGTCTCGACCGCTGCCCTCCGCGCGGTCCCCGTAGGGGCCGCCCCGCGTGGCTGCCCGTGCCCGCCCCCGTGACGCCGCATGCACCGCGGGCGAATGCAAGCCAAACGACCCTCCCCCAGCAGTTTGGGGGAGGGGCAGCGAGGTGACGGGCGGGGAGAGGACCCTACGACGCGATCGGCTCCTCGCCGGGCACGTGGACGTGCTCCACGGGGAGCGGGTCGCCCCAGATGCGCGCGACGACGGCGGCGACCTCGGGGGCGGGGCCGGTGGTGAGGATGCGCAGGGAACCGGTGCCCTCCGCGGCCAGCTCCCCGCGCTCGCGGAGGATGCGCTCCGTCTGGCGGGCGATGGCGCCTCCGCTGTCGATCAGGCGCACGTCGGGGCCCAGCGCGCGCGCGATGGCGTCGCGGATGAAGACGTAGTGCGTGCATCCCAGCACGACCGTGTCCACACCCGCCTCGCGGAGCTGCGCGACGAACGGCTCCAGGCGCCGGTCCAGCTCCTCGCCGCCCAGGATCCCCTCCTCCACCGTGTCCGCGAGGCCGGGGCACGCCTGCGCGACGACGGTGGCGCCGGTGCCATGGGCGCTCACCAGGCGGGCGTAGCGGTCCGAGCGCAGCGTACCCGTGGTGGCCATCACGCCCACGCGGCCGGCGGCGGAGTCGCGCACGGCAGGCTTCACGGCGGGCTCAAGGCCGATCACGGGGACGGTGAGGTGCTCACGGAGTTCTTCGAGGGCGGCGCCCGAGGCGGTGTTGCAGGCCACGACCAGCACCTTGGCGCCACGCTCCTGCAGGTAGCGCCCCACGGTGAGCGAGCGGTTGCGCACCCACTCCGTCGTGCGGTCGCCGTAGGGGACGTACGCCGTGTCCGCGAAGTAGAGAAGCTCCTCGGCGGGAAGGGCGCGGCGGATCTCGCGAGCCACGCTCAGCCCGCCGATCCCCGAGTCGAAGACGCCGACGGGGGCGTGGCTCACGGGCGAGTGCCGACCGGAATGCTCCCCCCCACCTGCACGCCGCCCGAGCCGGGCGCGGAGCCCACCTGTGCGTCGAAGTCGCGCAGGTGCGCGCCCACGAAGGCGTCCGCGCCGGAGAAGAAGAGCCAGAAGAGGGAGAGCGCGATCCAGTCCTCGCGCTGGGCGCGGCGGGCGCGCACGAGGCCGGTGGTGCGCTCCTCCGGGATGACGCCGGCGCGCCGCAGGATGTCTTCGCGGTCGTACGCCTCGCCCAGCTTGCGGTGCGACTTCAGCACCATCCACAGGCTCCCCGCCTCCAGCGCGAAGTAGACGATGCCGCGTTCCGGCGCGCCGATCTCCGACTGCCCCCAGCCGGGAAGGACGAGCGAGCGCAGGAAGGCGCCACGCGGCGAGATCCGGCCGGTGGGCACCGAGTCCGCGCGGATTGCGCCCGCCGTGTCCACCACGGGGCGGCGGGAGGTATCCGGCGGCGTCACCTGCGCGGCGAGCGGGTGCGCGGCGATCAGCAGTACGAGCAGAAGCAGGGCGCGGGTCATCGCACAAGTGTGAGCGGGTCGTGCGGGGCTCGTTTTCGCGCCTGCAAAGCGCGGTCCCCCTGGGGAAAGTAGCGGGGCCAGCGCGCCGGGCGCAAAGGCGCGGAGCATCTCGCTCCCTGCCGTGTACCACGCGCGGGCCAAACGGGTCCACCGAAACTGAAGTCCTAAGTGCTGAGTCCTAAGTCCTGAGTCCTAGGTCCTGAGTCCTGAGTCCTGAGTGAGCCGCTGTTCAGCACTTAGCACTTAGCACTCAGCACTTCCGGCCGTAACTGCTATCACCTTGCTGGGACTTTCCATGAATCGCACATTGCTGACGCTCGCCGCGGGCGTCCTGGCGGCTGGTTGTGCTTCCACGCCGCCCGCCGTTGCGCCCGCCGCGGGGCGGCTGGTGGTGATGGGGACCACCGACACGCACGGCTGGCTCCTTCCCTACGACTACTACACGGGCCGCACGACCGACCACGGCCTGGCGCGCCTCGTTCCGCAGATCGACAGCGTGCGCGCCGCCAATCCCGGCCGCACCGTGCTGGTGGAATCGGGCGATCTACTGCAGGGGAATCCGCTCGACTTCGTCTACTCGCGCCTCGCCGCCGGCGAGACGCACCCGGTGGCGGCGGCGATGAACTTCCTGCGCTACGACGCGTCCGCCATCGGCAACCACGAGTTCAACTACGGGATCGCGCACCTGGACACGGTCGCGCGGCAGTCGCGCTTCCCCTGGCTCTCCGCGAACACCTACCGCGCAGGGACGGCGGAGCACGCGTACCGCCCCTTCACCATCGTGGAGCGGACGGTGGGCGGCGCGCCGGTGCGGGTCGGGATCACCTCGGTGACGCCGCCCGGCGTGGCGATCTGGGACCGCGACAACGTGCGCGGGCGGCTGGACTTCCGCGACATCGTGGCCTCCGTGCGTCCCGTGGTGGCGGAGATGAGGCGGCAGGGCGCCGACCTGGTGATCGTGGCGGCGCACAGCGGGCTGGAGGGATCGAGCTACGACACCGCGGCGACCGGCGTCCCCACCGAGAACGCGGCGGCGGCGATGGCGCGCGAGGTACCCGGGATCGACCTGATCCTGATGGGGCACTCGCACCGCGAAGTGGCGGACACCACCATCGGCGGCGTGCTGGTGATGCAGGCCAAGAACTGGGGCACCTCGCTGGCCGTCGCCGAGCTGGAGCTGGAGCGCGGCGCGGCGGGGTGGCGCGTGGCGGGGAAGCGCGGCCGCATCCTGCGCCCCGCGAAAGGCGCGACGTCTGCGGAGTTCGAGGCGATGCTGGCGGCGGCGCACCAGCGGACGCGGGAGTACGTGGCGCGGCGCATCGGCACCTCGTCCGTCGAGTGGTTGGCGGCGCGCTCGCGGGTGGAGGACACGCCGATCCTGGACCTGATCAACGACGTGCAGATGCGCGCCTCGGGCGCGGAGCTCTCGGCCGCCGCGGCGTTCTCGCTGGACGCGCGCATCCCGGCGGGGCCCATCACCGTGGCGGACGTGGCGGGGCTGTACCTGTACGACAACACGCTCAAGGCGGTGCGCGTGTCGGGCGCGCAGCTGCGGGCGTTCATCGAAAAGAGCGCGGAGTACTACCTCCCCTGCCCCGCCGCGCGATGCGAAAAGCTGGTGAACCCGGCCGTCCCCGGCTACAACTTCGACGTGGTGAGCGGCGTGGACTACACGCTCGACCTGACGAAGCCCGTCGGCCAGCGTGTGACTACGCTGCGCAGGAACGGGCGCGACGTGGCGGCGGCGGACAGCTTCACCCTCGCTCTCAACAACTACCGCGCGAGCGGCAGCGGCGGGTTCTCGATGCTGATCGGCGCGCCGGTGGTGTACGACCGCGGCCAGGGGATCCGCGAGCTTCTGATCGAGGAGATCGAGCGGCGCGGCACCATCGCGCCGGAGCAGGTGTTCAGGAAGAACTGGGAGATCGTCCCCGCGGAGCTGGCGCGCCGGGCCGCGGCGGAGCAGGCGCCGCGCCCCTGAGCGGCACTGTGGCGAGAAGTTGCGCGGGTCGGTAGAATGTCGATCCATCCAGTTCTGCCCGCCGCCGAGCGCGCGGCGGGTGCTCTTCACCCTGCCATCCCCGCCCCATGCCCCTCCCAACGAGGACCCGGCGCCTGAAGTGGCTGCTGCCGCTCTGGCTGGCCGCAGCGCTGCTGCTCACCGCGGGGTGGTACGCCTCCGCACAGGACACCACGCGCGCCGCTCCCCCGGTGGCGCAGCCGGTGGCCCAGCCAGCCGCGCAGCCCGGCACCCCCGCGGCGCAGCCCCCGGCGGGCAACGGCACGAGCGAGATCGTGCGCGAGGCGCAGACGCCCGAGAGCGGGATCGCGCAGGACCCGGCGACGCCCGCGAACCGTGGCAACGAGCCCACCGCGCAGGACCGGGCGCAGCAGGCGCGCACCGATGCCGCCGGCGGCTCGCCGCTGCAGCGCGCGGTGAGTCTGCTGGGGCTCGCCGTCTTCACGCTGATCGCCTTCCTGCTGAGCGTGAACCGCCGCGCCGTGGACTGGCGGACGGTCGCCTGGGGGATCGGGCTGCAGTTCATCTTCGCCGTCCTCATCCTGAAGACGCAGCTGGGTTACGAGTTCTTCGACGGCGCCAACAACCTGTTCAACGCGCTGATCGGGTATACGGTGGAGGGCGCCAAGTTTCTCTTCGGCAACCTGGTTTGGAACAACGTCCCGGTCGGAGCCGCGCCTCACAACATGGTGCCGATCCCCCCGGGCGGGACGTGGGCCAACACGGGCGCCTTCTTCGCCTTCAACGTCCTCCCCACCATCATCTTCTTCTCCAGCCTGATGACGCTGCTCTATCATCTGGGCATCATGGAGTGGATCGTGAAGGGGTTCGGGTGGGTGATGATGAAGACGATGCGGATCTCCGGCGCGGAGAGCCTGAGCACGGCCGGCAACATCTTTCTGGGGCAGACCGAGGCGCCCCTCCTGGTGAAGCCGTTCATCGGGACGATGACGAAGAGCGAGCTGCACTGCGTCATGGTGGGCGGCTTCGGCACGGTGGCGGGCGGCGTGCTGGCGGCGTACGTGGGGATCCTGGTCTCGTACTTCCCGGACATCGCGGGGCACCTGATCTCCGCCTCCGTGATGTCCGCGCCGGCGTGCATCGCCATCTCCAAGCTGATGTACCCGGAGACGGAGGAGCCCGTCACGCGCGGCAAGCTGGGGATCGAGCTGGAAAAAATCGACGCCAACCCGATCGACGCCGCGGCGCGCGGCGCCAGCGAGGGGCTCTCGCTCGCGCTGAACGTGGGCGCCATGCTCCTGGCCTTCATCGCGCTGCTGGCCCTGATCAACGGGCTGCTGGCCTGGTTCGTCGGGCTCTTTGGCGTGCAGGGCTTCAGCATCCAGATGGTGCTGGGGTGGCTGGGCGCACCGATGGCATGGCTGATGGGGGTGCCGTGGCAGGACGCGCCGGCCATCGGCACGCTGATCGGCGAGAAGACGGCGCTCAACGAGTTCGTGGCGTACCTGCACCTGGGCTCCATGCTGCAGGAGGGCGCGAATCTCGACCCGCGCTCGGTGGTGATCGCCACCTACGCGCTGTGCGGCTTCGCCAACTTCAGCAGCATCGCCATCCAGATCGGCGGCATCGGCGGGATGGCGCCGGAGCGCCGCGGCGACCTGAGCCGGCTGGGCCTCCGCGCCATGATCGCGGGGACGCTGGCGAACTTCATGACTGCCTGCGTGGTGGGCATTCTGCTCTGACCGCGGAACGGCTGATCTCACACAGAGCCACAGAGTCAACTGAAAGAACAACGAAGGGTTCTCTGTGACCTTTTCCGTTCCCCTCTGCGTCTCTGTGTGATGCTTTTCTGTTGTTGTTCTCCTCTCCTGCGTTTCTGCGCCTCTGCGTGAGACCTTTCAGATGACGGGTACCACAAAGAGCGACGGGGGCACGGCAATCCCGTGCCTCCGTCTCTCTTTTCAGCCGCCCGCCCGCAGCGTGACGACCGGGTCCACGCGCGAGGCCCGGCGCGCGGGGAGGTACGAGGCCAGCAGCGCGACGGCGGTGAGGCCGAGCGCGACCGCGGCGTAGGTCAGCGGGTCCATGGGTCCGACGCCGAACAGGTGCGCGGAGATCACCCGGGTCAGCATCAGCGCGCCGGCGATGCCGATGCCGATGCCCGCCAGCGTCATGGTGAGCCCCTGGCGCAGGAAGAGCCGCCGGACGTCGCCGGCGCTGGCCCCCAGCGCGATGCGGGTGCCCACCTCGCGCGTCCGCTGCGCGGCGATGTAGGCGATCACGGCGTAGATGCCGACCACCCCCAGCACGAGCGCGACCGCGGCGGCGATCCCCAGCATCACCATCATGAACGACGTTCGCGCCATGGAGCCCGCGCGGATCTGCTCCAGCGTCTCCACCCGGGCGATGGGGAGCGACGGGTCGACGGCGCGGACCGCCTGCCGGAGCTCCTGCACGAGGGCGGGCGTTCCCGCACGGGGCGAGCGAACCACGAACACCATCTCGCTGCTCCCGTAGCTGGGATGCATCAGCGGCCAGTACACGATGGAGGTCACCGGCCGGTCGACCCCGTCGTCGCGCTCGTCCCCCACCACCCCGACGACCTCCTGCCAGGGCGACGCGGGGTCGTTGCGCACCCGCTTGCCGATCGCGCGCGCGGCGTCGCCCCAGTACGCCCGCGCCAGGTTGGCCGAGATCACCACGGCCTGCCGGCCCTGGTGGATGTCGTCCCAGGAGATGGGCCGGCCCGCCACGACGGGATTCCCCATCGTCTCGTGGTAGCCCGGACCCACGGCCTTGAAGCGGCGCAGCGGCGGAAGCTCCCCCGCGGGCGTCGTGACGCCCTCCACGTAGAGCGGGTTCGTGTTGTCCTCCCCGTCCATCGTCACCGAGGAGGCGAAGCCCACCGACCTGACGCCGGGGATCGCGGCCGCACGCTCCGAGATCTGCCGAAAGGTGCGGGCGACTGCCCCGGTGTCTCCGCTCACCAGCGGGAGCGGCACCTGGAAGCTCTGCACCTCGCGCGGAGCGGCGAAGCCGGGCTGCACCTGCCGCATGGCGACAAAGGTGCGGATCATCAGGCCGGACGCGATCAGCAGCATCATGGTCAGCGCCACCTCGGCCACCACCAGCCGGCTGCGCAGGCGGTTGCGGCCGGGCCCGTCGCTGGCGGCGCGGCCTCCCTCCCTCAGCCGGCTCGCGTCGTCCGTCCCGAGCCGGGCGACGGGAACGAGCCCGCAGCAGATCCCCGCCGCCAGCGAGACGGCGAGGGCGAAGAGCAGGACGACGGGGTCGATTCCGATCTCTTCCACCCGCGGCAGCTCGGCCGGCGCGATCCGGCGCAGCAGACGGGTGCCCGCGTGCGCCAGGAACAGCCCCGCCAGCCCACCTCCCAGCCCGATCACCAGGCTCTCCGACAGCAGCTGGCGCGCGACGCGCCCGCGGCCCGCGCCCAATGCGGCCCTCACCGCGAGCTCCTGCTGCCGGCCCTCCGCCCGCACCAGGAACAGGTTGGCGACGTTGGCGCAGGCGATGAGGAACACGACCGCGACGCTCCCGAGCAGGATCCACAGCGGCCGGTCCACGCCGCCGACTACATCGCGGACGAGCGGGCGCACGTCCGGCCGCAGGCCAAAGGGACGGTACTGGGCCGGGAGGAGCGGGATCATGCGCGCGACGTCGGCATTCGCCTGCTCCACCGTGACACCGGGCCTCAGCCGCGCGACCGCGGCGAAGTCGAAGGCGGACTCGTCGGCCGGATCTAGCCGCATCGGCAGCACGACGGCCGGTTGCCTGCGCAGGAAGCGGAAGCTCTCGGGCAGGACGCCGATCACCTCGGCGACGCTGCTATCGACCCGGATGGTACGCCCGACGGCCGCGGGATCGCCGCCGAGGGCCCGCCGCCAATAGCCGTGGGTGAGCACCACACGGAGCGGGCTGCCGGGCGCATCGTCCTCGCGGGTGAAGACGCGGCCCAGCGCCGGCTTCACGCCCAGCAGCGGAAGCGTCCCCGCGGTGACGGCGAGCGCCTCGACCCGCTCGGGCTCGGCGCCGCCGGTGATGGAGACCTCGTTCGCTTCCCACGCCCCCAGCGCCTCGAAGGTGCGGTTGTGATCGCGGTAGGTGAAGAACGTGCCCGGTCCCTGCCCGTATCCCTGGTGATGAACGCCCACCAGGCGCTCGGGCTCGGAGAAAGGGAGCGGCTTCAGGAGCACGCCGTTCACCACGCTGAAGATGGCAGTCGTGGCGCCCACGCCGAGGCCGAGCGTGAGGATCGACACGGTCGCGAAGCCGGGCCGCCGTAAATGCTGGCGCAGGCCGTAGAGCACGTCACGGATCAGGTCGGCGACCCAGGTACGAGCATTCAGAAACATGGAGAGTCCCGCGGGAGGGAGTTGGAGTGAGGCTGGCCCTCTCCAGGGCAACGCCCGCGCCGCCGCGACCGCTTCCCAAGACGATGCACCCCAACCGCTTGCGCGGCGAGGGCCCGCCCCCGGTGTCCACCTGCGGGATGCGGCGGTCCCAAAACCGGACAGCGATCGCGGCGCGCGGTGTGCCGGACGCTGGCGCCGCGCTTGCACCGGCCCGCCCCCGCACCCCAACCGGAGCCGCGCGTGATCCCCATCAGTGACGAAAACCCCACCGAGCTGCGCCCCATCGTCACCGTCGGGCTGATCCTGCTGAACGCGTTCGCGTGGTTCCAGCTTCAGGGCGCGGGGATGTCGCAGGCGCTGCAGGCGTCGGTGCTCCACTTCGGCACCATCCCGTGCGAGATCACGGCCCGGTGCGCGCCGGACGGGCTGACCACGGGGACGATCCTCACCGCCATGTTCATGCACGGGAGCTGGGAGCACATCCTGGGGAACATGCTCTTTCTGTGGGTCTTCGGGAACAACATCGAGGACTCCATGGGGTACCTGCGCTTCCTCGTCTTCTACCTGCTGTGCGGAGCGGTGGCGGCGGGGGCGCACATCTACTTCAACGTGGGGAGCGAGCTGCCTGCGGTGGGCGCCAGCGGCGCCATCAGCGGGGTGATGGGGGCGTACATCGTTCTCTACCCCCACGCGCGGGTGCGGACGTGGCTGCCGCCGATCTTCTTCTTCAACCTCCGCGCGATGTTCTTTCTGATGTACTGGTTCGCGCTGCAGCTCTTCATGGCGTACGTGGAGATGGGCGCGCAGGCGGGGGAGGAGGGCGGCGTGGCGGTGTGGGCGCACGTGGGTGGGTTCGTGGCGGGGGTGGTGCTCGTAAAGGTCTTCGAGAACCACACCCTCACGCGCGCCCGGCGCAACAAGGTGGTGCTGACCCGCGCGGAGGTGGCGCAGGCACGGCCCTGGATGTAGAATGTCGGTCGGGGCGCGGCAGACTGTTCGCGGGTGGTGCACGGCAACGTGGGCCACCCGTTCGCGCATCCGCCCCCCGCAACCCGCAGCCCGGCGAGGACCATGGAAGTCACCCGAGACCTGCTGCACCGCCTCCCCAAGGCGGAGCTGCACGTGCACCTGGACGGATCGCTGCGCCCCGAGACGATGCTGGAGCTCGCGGCGGAGTACAACAAGAAGATGCCCGCGCACGACGCGGACGCCCTGCGCGACTACATGCACGTGCAGGACGCGCGCAACCTGGTGGAGTACCTGGAGCGCTTCGCCATCACCCTTTCGGTGATGCAGACCGGCGACGCCCTGGAGCGCATCGCCTACGAGCTGGCCGAGGACCTGGCGGAGGAGAACGTGCGCTACGCGGAGATCCGCTACTCGCCGATCCTCAACACGCAGGAGGGCCTTCCGCTCACCGAGGCGGTGGAGGCGCCGCTGCGCGGGCTCAAGCGGGCGGAGCAGGACTTCGGCATCCGCACCGAGATCATCATCTGCGGCATCCGCAACATGGAGCCGGAGACTTCGCGCGACCTGGCGGACCTGACGGTGGCGTACAAGGATCGCGGCGTGGTGGCGTTCGACCTTGCGGGGGCGGAGTACAACTACCCGGCCAAGAAGCACAAGGACGCCTTCTACACCGTCATCAACAAGAACATGGCGGCCACCATCCACGCCGGCGAGGCGTACGGCCCGGAGAGCATCCACCAGGCGCTGCACTATTGCAACGCGCACCGCATCGGCCACGGCACGCGCCTCTTCGAGGACCCGGACCTGATGCGCTACGTGAACGACTTCCGCGTCCCCATCGAGATCTGCCTGACCTCCAACGTGCAGACGCGCGCGGTCGCCTCCTTTGAGACGCACCCGCTGCGGCAGTACTACGACGCCGGCATCGTCCTCAGCCTGAACACCGACAACCGGCTGATGAGCGCCACCACGGTGACCGAGGAATTCTGGCGCGCCCACCAGTACCTCGGCTTCACCTGGGACGAGCTGGTGGAGATCGCGCTGATGGGCTTCGACAGCTCCTTCATGCACCGCCAGGAGAAGCTGGCGATGATCGAGCAGGTGCGGGGGGAGATCGCGGGGCTGGCGTAGGAAGGCCCCCTCCCCCGCTCGTGAACTCGCGGCCCCTCCCCCAATAACTACCTGGGGGAGGGGAGTTTGCGTGCATCCGCGCGAGGAGCACAGATCTCGTAGGGGCGCGGACATCGCGGACCCTCACCCCCGCTCGTCACCTCGCAAAAACAACCTGGGGGAGGGGCGCACCCGTAGATCTCTGCGGGGTGCGTGGATCCTGGAGGGGCGCGATTTATCGCGCCCGTGCCCGCCACCACTCGGTGGCCCGCCACACCGAACCCGGTAGGGGCCGCCCCACGTGGCTACCCGTGCCCAAACGTGCTCCGCGGCCCGCCCAACGCACCACGTGGGGGCGGACCTGCGTGTACCTGCGTGTCTGCCCTCCCCTGCCCCGCCTCGACGTCAGCTTGCAAATGCTAGATGACGCCTGCTACCGCCCCGCACCGTTCTTCGGTGGCGGGGGCGTTGCGCCTCCGCCTTGATCCTTTTGGTTCTTCGCGTTGTCCTGCCCCTCCGGATGTTCGGGGTTCATGCCTCGAGCCCGCTGGTCCCCCGGAACTTGCTTCGCAACCCCTTTCTTCGGCATCCGCCCCTCCTCATTTCTGGTGGCGTGGCACTGGTCATCGATGCAGTGCAGCAAGAAAGTGGCCGTTTCGGCACTGACGATACCTGGTCTCGGATTAAAAGCAGAGGCGCAGAGAACCTCTCTCTCTGCGCCTCCGCGTCTCCGCCGTTCCCCTTTCTTTTCTTCTTTCCGTACCCTCTGTGTCTCTGTGTGAGGCGCTGTTCAGGCCGGCTCTTCCGCGGGAGGCGCGTGCTCAAGAAAGAGTTCGAGGGAGCGGAAGGGGCGATCGTGGGCGAGCTGGGCTTCGAGGAAGGCGCGGAGGAGGGCGCGGTGGGCGCCGGGGCGCGCGAGGGCGGCGGGGGGGACGTGGCCGCGCGACATGCGGGCGACGTCGGCGCGGGTGGCGGGGTCCAGGATGCGGCCCACGGGGCGGCAGCGGGTGCACGCCACGCCTCCCGCGCCCGCGTCGAAGCGCACCGGCTCGTCGTGCGGAACGGGGCGGCCACACACCACGCACGCGTCGGTCTGCGGCTCGAACCCGAGGAGGGAGACAAGCGTCCAGGCGCCGGTGAGGACGATGCGCTCCGCCTCCGCCGGGGTGCTCGCGGCGGCGGCGATGTCGTCCCAGGAGGTGGCGAGGGCGGAGTAGACGTCGGGGTGCGGGTCCTCGGTGCCGGCGCGGAGGACCAGCTCGGCGAGGAGCGACGCGCCGGCGAAGGCGCTCAGCGAGCGGCCCAGCGCCTGGCGGGAGCGCACCAGGTCCCATCCGCCCAGCGTGTGCAGGTCGCGGCCGGGGCGCAGGTAGAAGCTGGCGGTGCCTTCGGTGAAGGGCTCCAGCAGACCGCCGAAGCGGCTCTTGGGGCGCAGCGCGCCCTTGGCGATCACCGAGCGCAGGCCGAAGTCGCCGGTGTAAAGTCGCAGGACCTTGCTCGTCTCGCTGTAGGGGAAGGTCTGGAGCACCAGCGCCCCCGTGCTGACGAGCGCCACCGCGTCACGCCTCGCGCCCGCGGCGCACCGCCAGCCACGCGCCCAGGGCCAGCACCGCGGCCGTCACCGCGAGGGCCGCCCAGCGCGGGTCCACGGGGGCCGGCGCGGGCCCCCGCCAATCCAGGCCCACCGCGCTCCCCGCCCGCAACGCGGCCCCGGAGAACTGGAGGAACTGCTCGCCATCGGCGGTGAAGGGCTTGGGCGCGGCGAGCCCCGCCACCAGGACCTCGGGGGCGGGCTGCTTGACGTACAGGTTCAGCGAGTCGGTGGCATGCTCCACCGGGATGCTCGCCTCGCGCGGGCTGGGGGCGAGGCGGTAGCGGAAGATGACGTCGCGCTCCCCCGGCACCAGCGGCGCGTTGATCCACACGCGGTCGCCCACGCGAACCACGTCGCCGGGGAGCTGCTGGCCGCCCGCGCCGGGCGACGCTTCGCCGGGCGCGCCGTCGCCGGCCTCGAAGGCGGTGCTGCCCCTGGGGATGGCGATGCCAAAGAGGGGGCGCGTGGCATCGGGAACCAGGGTGCGGCGGGCGCGGTTCTGCACCCGCACCAGCTCCGCCACCTCCCATCCGCCCTCGCTCCCGGAGATCAGCACCACGTCGCGCCGCGTGACGCGCACCGAGTCGGCGGCGGCGCGCGAGCTGGTGGTGTCGTACACCTGGATCTCGTAGTTGCGGTCCCCCGCCGCGCCGTGCACCACCGGCCCGAAGTAGCGCACCCCGTCCGCGATCGCCGTGGCGAAAAAGACGGTGAAGCCCGCCGAATCCTGCACCGGCGGCAACGGGATCGAGAACGCGCCGCCGGGCCCGGAAGTCACCTTCGCCACGGGACCGCGGGTGTTGCGGGTGACGCGGTGCAGCTCCACCACGAGCCCCGCCTCCGGGGTGCCCGCGCGGGTCACGCGCCCGGCGATCACCTGCGCGTCGGCGGGCAGAGCGCAGATGAAAAGCGCCAAAACGACAGCGAGGCGGCCGGCCTTGCGGCGCGCCGCCCCACGGATGCGGTCGGAGAGGATCACGGGTTGAAGCGTCCCAGGTCTTCGGGATTGAGCTTGCGCAGGTACTCCTTGAGCTCGTCCGGCGGCAGCTTCGGCACGGGCGGCGCCATCGGGTCCGGATCGTCCCCGTCCTCCGGCGGGACGCCCTCGACCACCGTGATGGTGGGCGACCCATCGAGCAGCTCATCCCCCGCGAACAGCTCCGCGCCCGTCCGCAGTGCAATGGCGATGGAGTCGGAGGGGCGCGCATCAACCGTGAACACCTCGTCGCCGCGCTGGATCACCAGCTCGGCGTAGTAGGTGTTCTCCTCCACGCGCGTGATCAGCACCCTGGTCAGCCGCCCGCCGAGCCCGGTGATGATGGAGGGGAAGAGGTCGTGCGTGAGAGGGCGAGAGAACTTCATCCCCGCCAGCTCCATGGCGATGGCGCTCGCCTCCGCCGGCCCGATCCAGATGGGAAGCACGCGCTCCCCCTCCGACTCCTGGAGGAGCACGACGGGCGCTTTGTTGGCCTGGTCCAGGCCGAGGGACTGTACGCGGAGCTTGATCATGGATCTCGGTGAATGCTTTCGGTGCCCTGCCGGGGAAAGTGCCAAGTCCCAAGTGCTAAGTGCTAAGTGAACCGCAGTTCAGCACTTAGGACTTAGCACTTAGCACTTCCGTTCCCTACCCCTTCGCCGCCGTGCGCAGATCCTCGACCCGGTCCGTCCGCTCCCACGGGAAGAGCGTCACCGGGTTGCCGTTGCCGCCCTGCACCGAGGGGCGCCCGAAGTGGCCGTAGGCGGCGGTGGGGCGGTAGATGGCGCTGCGCAGCCCCAGCGTCTCGATGATCCCCTTGGGGGTGAAGTCGAAGACCTCCTGGAGCGCCTTCTCGATCACCTCTTCGTCGACGGTGCCGGTGCCAAAGGTGTCCACGCGCACCGAAACGGGCTGCGCGACGCCGATGGCGTAGGCGAGCTGGATCTCGCAGCGACGCGCCAGGCCGGCGGCCACGATGTGCTTGGCGGCGTAGCGCGCGGCGTACGCGGCCGAGCGGTCCACCTTCGTGGGGTCCTTGCCGCTGAAGGCGCCGCCGCCGTGCCGCCCCATGCCGCCGTACGTGTCCACGATGATCTTGCGGCCCGTGAGCCCCGCGTCGCCGTGCGGCCCTCCGATCACGAAGCGGCCGGTCGGGTTGATGTGGATCGTGCACCGCTCCGGGTCGAAGAGGTCGGCCGGGAGCATCGGGGTGATGACGTGCTCGATCACCCCCGCGCGGATCTCTTCGTTGCTCGCCTCGGGATCGTGCTGCGTGCTCACCACCACCGTGTCGACGTGCACGGGCCGGCCGTCCTCGTACGCCACCGAGACCTGCGTCTTCCCGTCCGGGCGCAGCCACATCAGCTTCCCGTTTTTGCGCACCTCCGCCAGCCGCTCGGCCAGGCGGTGGGCGAGGAGGATGGGCGTGGGCATCAGCGCGTCGTTCTCGTCCGTCGCGTAGCCGAACATCATCCCCTGGTCGCCCGCGCCGCCGGTGTCCACCCCCTGCGCGATGTCGGGCGACTGGCGGTCGATCGTCGTCATCACCGCGCAGGTGTGCGCGTCGATCCCGTAGTTCGCGTCCGTGTAGCCAATCCCCTTCAGCGTGCCGCGGACGATCCCGGGGATGTCCACGTACGTGTCGGTGGTGATCTCGCCCGCCACCACGGCGACGCCGGTGGTCACGAGCGTCTCGCAGGCCACGCGGCCCATGGGATCTTTCTCGAGGATGGCGTCGAGGACGGCGTCCGAGATCTGGTCCGCGATCTTGTCCGGATGCCCCTCGGTGACGGACTCCGATGTGAAAAGCTGGCGATGGGCCACGATGGTTGCGCTGCTAAAGGGTGGAGCGTAGCCGGGGAGCCCCCCGGGAAAGGCGGGAAGATACCCCTTCCGGCCGGAGGCGACAAGCTCCAGCGCACGGGGCACTTGAGAGGGAACAGCAGCTTCACACAGAGACACAGAGGAAACGGAGAGAACAACAAGAACAGCGGCTCACGTGGAGGCGCGGAGACGCGGAGAGAGTGTACGGGTGCCGCGGCGGAGCTCGCTGGCGTCCAAGATGTCTGGTGCTGGTCCTGAGCTCGCGATCGCCTGCCATCTCACGGACGCATCGTGCCGCGGCCAGCGGAAGGCGTGCCACACCATGAGCGACGCGAGCTCGATCTCGAGAACGACCACCATCTGGTAGAAGAGCGGTGAGCCGCGGAAGGTCAGCGCAGTGACGATCACGTGGACGACGCCCAGGACCCCGTTCACCCACCGGTTGAGCACGCGCTTCGGATCTGCGAGTCCGCGCTCCACGGGTCTGGAGTGAGCGGCCTTCGTTGAGCTGACACGAGGGTTCTTCAGGTCCAAAACTTCCACCACGGCTGACGCTGCGATCCGCTCTGGAGACCCTGATCTGACGTCCCGTTCCCGGGGTGCAATGTCGTCGCCTGCAACTCGTTTCGCACCCAATCCTCCATCTGTTCTGCAGTCATGGGCGGATTCGGATCCTGCTCTGGCGCCGGCCCAATCGCCACATCTGGCGGAACATGCTTCCGGCGGCAAAACCCTTCGACGGTTCCCCATCCGTCGCGTGCGCTGAAGCTGCTTTTCACGTACGGCCGGCCACCATCTGCCGGGTGGAATGGCTCCTCGAGATAGCTTCGCTCCGCGGCGTGGAGTTCCCGAACGGCCCCATCAGCGTTCACGTAGACGTAGGGGTACGGGTTAGCACCCGCTTCTGAAGGGTCGACCACCGCGTACTCTCTTGAGTTCATCTCAGTGCGACGGGGGAAGCGAGAGACAGACAACGGGCAAGGGAGCGGGGAGCGCGGCAATTCGGAGGCGAGTCGAAGCCCTCACGGGCTGGTGCAGAGGGGCCTCCTCAGCGGCACCCCTGCTCCACGCCCCAGTTAGTCTCCCCAGGACGGAACCGCCAGCCGCGTCCGTCCCACGTGACCAGCCCGTTCTCCAGCACCAGCTCGTCAACGCCGTCGCCGTCCGTGTCGGTGGTGCCGACCATCCGCTCGGCACCAGGCAGGTTGGCCAGTACGGTCCCGCTGTCCGAGACGATCTGGCGGGAGTACAGGCTCTTCTCGGGCACAGCACCCGCCGGGTTGTCGATCACCTCCAGATCGAAAGTGGCGTAGTGCAGCACCGACGAGTTGGGGCCGCGGAACTGGAGGATGCGTAGCCGTGAGTGCTGCGTCGCGTCGCGCAGCTGTTCTGGCGTTGCGCTGCCGCGGGTCCGCTCGAGCCACGCCCCGTGTGCCCGCTGCATCTCCGGCCGGTAGGCGTGTTCGATCGAAAGGGGTGACGCCTCCACACGCCGCGCACCCGCGGCCCGCCGCAGCGCCACACCGTCAGCCCCCCTGAGCAGGCGCCGAAGCTCGGCGATCGTGGTGTCCGGCGCCCCCAGCAGGTACGTCCACCCGGTGCGCACACACACACCTCCGATAAAGGTCTGGCGCGCCGGGACCCGTGCGAGCACCGGAATCCGCATCGCCCTTCCGCCGAGGAACGCCGTCACCGAGTCGCCGGCAGCGGCGATGGGCGCAACCACGCTGCGCCCGCGGCGGAGCGGCTGAACTCCGAGGAGCTCTGTCCGGGACTGACCCGGGGGACTCTTCAGCCACACGTGCATCATGACCAGGCCGCCCGCCGCACTAGTAGTCCGTGGCTCCGCGATCGGGTGCGCGGGCGTAAACGAGCTCCAACCCAGTGCTTCGCGCAGCCGCTGCTCCGGAACGGATGGCTGTCCGGCCGCGTCTGACGCACTCACGAGCGAAAAAATGGCGCAGAGGCCGAACGATGCGCGGCGCAGGCGGGCGAGGCGGCGTTCCATGGCTCGGTGAGTCATCGAGGGAGAAGTCTCTTCGGGAGGAGAGTGAGTTGGGCGGCTGGCGGAGTGCGGAGATCATCCTCAAGTCGCACACATATCGCCGCCGAACGACACAAGGGTCAGGGGTGAGAGGCTGGCCCGCAAGACTTTCGTCCACCCCCGAGCATGCCCGGCCCCCCCATCCCCTGCCAAGCCCACGCCCGCCCGGTGCAACCATTCTGCCCGGGTATTACACTCAGTTCACATCGTACCAGGATGACAACCCGCGGCCAAGCCGCACCGATGCCACTCGATCGGTTCATCTTTCGGAGCATCCATGACATACCGATCCAGCCGACCGCGGCTGTTACGCCCGCTCTTTGCGCTCCTGATGATGTGCGCCGCCTTTGCGGTGCAGCCGGCACTCGCCCAGGGTCCTTCTGCCTCCGCCACTCTGGACGCCACCGAGCGCCGGGCGGTGGTCGAGCAGATCGCGCGGCTCCTCCAGGAGCACTACGTCTTCCCCGACGTTGGCGCGACAAGCGGAGCGCATCTCAGGACGAGGCTCGCGGCAGGCGCGTTCGACGGCATGGCCGATCCGCAGACCTACGCCGAAGCGTTGACGAGCGAGCTGCAGAGCATCAACCGCGACAAGCACATGCGCGTCCGCCTGCGGCCGCCCCGCGATGCGAGCATGGAGCAGGCCGATCCCGGTGCCGCGGTGGCGCGGCAGCTACGGGATATGCGGGGCCGCAACTTCGGCTTCGAGCGCGTCGAGCATCTCAATGGCAACGTCGGTTACCTGGACCTGCGCTATTTCGCCCCGCCCGAGCTGGCGCGCGGACTGGCCACCGCCACGATGCAGCTCCTGTCCAACTCGGATGCCATCATCATCGACCTTCGGCGGAACGACGGCGGCAGCCCGGAGCTGGTGCAGCTGCTCTGCAGCTACTTCTTCGACACGCGGACGCATCTGAACAGCCTCTACTGGCGCCGAGGCGACCGCACGCAGGAGTTCTGGACGCTCGACGACCTGCCCGGGAGGCGGCTGCCACGCGTTCCGCTCTTCGTTCTCACGAGCAGCGGGACGTTCTCGGGAGCAGAGGAATTCAGCTACAACATGCAAACGCGCAATCGCGCCACGCTCATCGGCGAGACGACGGGCGGTGGCGCCAACCCAGGTGACGAGATGGCGGTGAACGACCGGTTCGCCATCTTCGTTCCCACCGGGCGCGCCATCAATCCCGTCACCGGCACGAGCTGGGAAGGCGTCGGCGTGAAGCCGGATGTGGCGGTGGATGCATCGGCGGCGCTCGACAGCGCGCTGGTGAGGGCCCGCGCCGCCGCGCGCGTGTACGCCAATGCCGAGATCGCCAGGGAAACCACCACCCGCGAACTCATGACGCGCCGGCTAGCCGAGGCGAGAACCCTGATCGGGCGCCGCGAGCTCTCGGCAGCCGAGAAGATGGCCGGCGAGGCGCTCTCGACGGCCCTCGCCGAAAGTGCGGCCGACGAAAGGATCATCAACCTGCTGGGCTACCGCGAGCTGCGGGCGGGAGAGAAGGCGCTCGCGATTGCCATCTTCAAAGCCAACGTCGCGGCGTTTCCAGCCTCCGCCAACACGCACGATAGCCTTGGCGAGGCATACATGGAGAACGGCGATCGTGAGCTCGCGATCCGGAGCTACCGCCGATCACTCGAGCACGACCCCAGCAACGCGAACGCGCGCGCGATGCTGGAGAGGCTGGGGAGTCGCTAGCCGGACGCCTGTCGGCCTCCGGCACTGGGGGGTTCAGCGGTGGCAGCAACCGGGACCCACCCGCCCTAGCGACCGAGTATGTACAAGAGCATCAGCACCGCGCCAAGCGTAGCGAAGGTGAGGCACCGAGCCAGGTTGTGCCTGGCATCCGTCCGCACCATGAGGCCACTCGTCAGTACCGCGCCACTCAGGAACCCGGTAGTGAGCTAGGGCCCGTCCCCCATGATTGCAAGCGCCAGTATGCCCACGACGATCACCATGAGGAGTAAGCCAAGGCCGCGACTGAATCGATTTAAGGAGTTCACCTGGGGATCCACAGGGCGACTCAACCATGTGAGATACGGCTTGTGAACAGAGGGCATCAGCCCTCCGGCTGCAGGGCCAAGGCCGAGACGCATCCGGTCCGCGGCGACGGTGAGCGCGATGGGTTCAAACCGGCCACACGAGCGTGAACCATAGAATTCGGAGTCTATGCAACCAGCGGCAATCGACTGCTTGGTAAAGTAGCAGTGCCGCGGAGGGACGATGTGGTAGCTTTGACTCGAACTATAGTCGAGAAGGACAATCACAGTCGCGTCGTACACGATCAGGTGGGGGCTGGACGCGCTGAATTGAGCGAACCCGTTCGTGCTGTGGAATTGGCTGACGCCGTCGAATGGCTCATCAAGCAGAATGCAAACGTGCTCTGCGCCTTGGTGATGCTCTCCCAAGTAGGCAACACGGAATGACCTCCCAAATGCCGAGTGGATCTGAGTGGTAGCCGCGATGTCGATTTCGGCCATGCAGGGGGGCAAGCTGCAGGAGTGTGGAGAGAACCACTGGACCGGCCGTCCAACGACCAAGTTCAGGTGCGTGCAGCCTGACGATTCTTGCCTCAGAAACAATGCCTTGCCACACATCGCCTGCAACAATTTGTGCGGCAGCGTGCGTTCGGCAACCGAAGCGGCAACGCCCGCGCGCGAACGACAACAGCACCACAGGAAAGCTTTGAGCAGAATCACTCCAGGTGCGGCAGTTCCCAGGGTTCAAGCAGGACGCGGACACTCCGTGAAGCGCCGGGAGTCCGTTCGATCAAGCCGAGTTCTGCCAGCTTCACCACCATCTGGTGCACAGTCGGTGCGCTCACTTTGAAGTACCGCTGCATGTCGATTTCAGCGGGTGGCTGGCCGTTGATCTTCGTGTAGTAGTAGATGAAGGCCAGGTACTGACCCTGCTTCGGCGTGAACGGCACTCTCATTCGATACTCCACTCGTGCGGAAGCTGAAGTAGCGGCCGAAACGACACAAGGACCAGCGACCCGCCGTTCGACTTGTCGTCGTGGCACGGAGCGGTCGCAGGGAGATGTCACGTATAAAGGTGGTGCGCGCGGCGGTCGCCACGCTCCGGTCCCAGAAATCCCCCCGATGGCCAGCGCGCAAGACTTCCGTTCGGCCAAAAGAATGCCCGGCTCCGAACCTAGAAAAGCTATTCCATTCCCTGCGACGATTCGGTTGCGCTAACTACTAGGCTGCACGACAGCCGGTGGAATCACCAGCGGCTGCCGCGATGCTTGCCCAGCGGCCTAACGCCGACATTCATCCGCGGCTCCGCTGGAGCGAAGCGGAGGCGAAGACGTCGGCTGCAATGTCTTGTTCGGGCTCAAGCAATCCGCGACCGAGCGACAGATGACGTTGTTTAGAGCGCTCATTCCTTCTTCCATGCCCGACCAGCAAGGAGACCACAACCAATAACGTTGGTTGAAAAGATGGCTATTAGCCAAGAGCTAATCGCAATCTTCTCCTTGATACAGGCGGCCCGCTCCAACGTCGCTGCTGACGCCGTCGCGCCGTGAAAGGGCTCAACCTCATACTTCTGAGACACACCGGCGTTGATTCGACCATACGTCGACACCGCCATCATCGCGGCGTTGATGAGAAGCAAGAGAATACAAGTTGTCCTCAGCATCAAATCCTCCACTCGCCACGTGTACTGTGTGATCGGGAGCGAACCGAGTTGTTATCGTTCCAACACTTCCGACGCGGACGAATAAGATGAGTGTCCACAGACGCCTAACGCCAAGGGTCAGGGGTGCGGGGCCGTCGCGCAAGACTTTCGGTCGGCTGAAAGTATGCAAGGCCACGCATCCCCTGCAGCCGATTGTTAGGCCGCGGAGTGGCCACGCGACCCTCCTCAACAGTGGTTTACAATCTGCAAGGCGGGAAACCGCTGGATCCGCTCGATCGCCATCGAGATCGCGTGGGGCTGGCTGCGGTACCAGCCGCAGAACGAGCTCAGCCAATGGTACGAACGACGATTCGGACATGGCGGCACACGGCTGCGCAAGATTGGCATCGTCGCGCTGGCGAGGAAGCTCCTCGTCGAGTTCTGGAAGTATCTGGAGACCGGCACGCCGCCGGCGGGCGCCATCCTGAAGGTGGGCACGCTCAGGGCTTCGTGAGCAGGTAGGAGGGGCTGCGCGGCAGGAAACAGAACACCGCACGTGCGGGTGCGAGGGCCCGTGGCCGCTGCCGGGTCGGCTCGATGGGCCGACCGTTTGTTAGATGGGGTACCTCGCTCCGCGCTTCCCGGGACTCGACTAAGGGCGACTACGCGCATGAGGTGATCGGCCTCTGAGCCGACACGATAGAAGGTGGACCGAGGGCACCCAAGCCCCGGCCGACTAAAGGAAGCGCCTCGCAACGTGGCGTGCAAAGTAGGCTGAGCGGGGCAGATCGCAGGCGAACTGCCCCTGGGCTTCAGTGCTCGGAATCGAGAGTCTTGACAACGGCGGCCTCATAGAAGGCGTCGGACGGCGAGCCTTGGCACTGAACCAGACGAGCGCCGCCATCGTGGTTTCGCCGCCGGGCCGCGGAGTTTGGTGCGAACCGGCGTGGCGCGCCGCCTGGTCTTAGTCGTGCAGCCCCTCGCGAGAGACAGCGCCGTACGTGCGGTCGCCGGAGTGGACCGCGACCTACTGCGCGCCGGGGACTCACGACAAGGGAGGTATCAGCTGGTGACGCCTCGCATTGAAGCCTGTCGTCACGCCGAGTGCGCCGCTGCCGCGCCGAACTCGCTTTGAACGTTCACCACCTTAAACGTTCGCCTGCGTGTCAGCGAACTTATTGTTCCCTTCAATGCGCCTCTGTGACGGATGCCATTTGATCGCCCGCTCAAACACTACAAGCGCAAAGAAGGCAGCGCCTCCCATAGCGATCGCCGGAATGAACGCAATCTTACCCAGCATCGGGAATGTACTCACGAGAACGAGTAGCGCGAGGTACATAGGAATTGCCCCCGTAGAGTCCCGATGCAGCTTGGGCGACAAGAGCGGCAGCCCCGCAACCGCCAGCAGCACACCAATCAATGCAAATGATGCCGAGAGTAGGTCGACGAGATCTGGAACTAATGCCGCACTAACAATGGCCAACAGTGCAACTGCGATGGTCATCACCTGTGCATTCGCTTTTAGCGTGCGGCTACGTTGCGGTTCAGGAATAGCATCCGACCTCCATGTTCTCCAGAGTACTAGATGCGTGAAAGCAAGGGCTACGATGTTGAGGTAGCTATCCACGGACGACAAAATCGCTAGCAGCACGCCGCAAAGCACCAGGAAACGCACAAACCAGGAATCAACGATATTTTGGATCAGCAGTGGTACGATAGCGCCCGGATCTTCTCCAGACAAAAATGGAAACGCAAGGGGATTATCTCGGATCAGCAAGCCCGCCGCTGTCATGGCAGTATAGAAGAAGAAGAGGAGGCCAGCTGTACTCCACAGCACCACTTTGTATTTCGATTCGTCGACCAGGCGAAGTCGCTGCCAAAGATCCGCCCTGACAACAAAGGAGGGAATTAGTGTCAGCGCTCCGACGATCGGATACGCGAGGCTGTAGGTACCCGAAAAGCCTTCCGATAGTGGGTCAAAGGTAATTGGGCCATGTGCATTGGCTTGGCGCCAGACGCACAGCGGCACAATAACGGCGACGAGGAGCGCGACGATGCCCTGAATCAGGTCGTTGAGCAGCACCCCGCGCAATCCGTGAAATACTGTGTAACACATGGTACCCGCAAGTCCAATAACAAGTACTACAATCGCAGATTCAAGACCGTTAAAGGCTTGAAGATAAAATGCGATTGCCAGCAACTGCGCACCGAGAACGCCTGTGAAAACGAACCCAGTGAGGACGTAAAACGCGACCAGAGAAGCAGGACCGTATGTCCTCTCAATGATTGGGTCCAAGCCGAAGAGCCCAGACCGTAGATCGGTAACTTTGCTCGCGCGGTGAAGTCCCCATGATAGAAGCGGTAGTCCCACGACATAGGCAAAACCAAGCGCAAAACCCGAAACGCCCCCTTCGAATCCGACCTGAACGATTCCAAACACCATGAAGCCACCCGCAAGCGAAGCGAAAATACTAATCACCGCATTCCCGGGAGAGAGGCTCACGCCTCTACTATAGGACAGCCAATCCGTTTTGCCACGCAGGAGAAGTGACTTGGAAACAGTCACTGCCAAGGCGATAGCTAGCGCTAACTGCAGACTTGGATCCACGATTGGTCTCTCCGATTAGGTGGCGATCACGTTTCCCGATATGGCGTAAAGCAAAATTAGTAAGGCCGGTTTAGGAACGAGCGAAATCGCAATCAGAGTATCGGGTACTAGGGGAGCATCATCTCGGCGGGCAACATAGAAGAAAGCTGCTAGTGCGATCCGGATCATTAAATAGAAACCCATCGCCAAGAAAAGAATTCCCGTTTGGCTGTTACCTAGCGATTCCTGAGCTACTTTTAGCGACAACCAGAGCAGTTCAGCGATAGCAGCACAGGCGTGATATCCGGTTAATGCGACACAGAACCGACGAGTAGTATCCAAGGAAAGTACAACTGCAAACCCCAGTAGTGATACAGCCGGGACATAACACATCAGCAAAGCTAAATCAGCAAGCTCCATGGCGAATGGTTGTGCAGGAGGGAACACAAACATGAAGCACACCCAATCTATAAAGAACAATAAGAGAAGTCCGACTGTCCGGTACCATAAGTCGGCCCGGATAAGTTGATGAACGGTTGCTGCGGCACCGGCAGAGGACGGAACTTGCACGACAACAAAGTTCCTGAAAAGAGTCCCCAACAACACCGAATACAGAGTGATAATGACGAAAGCCATCCGGGCGACTCCTAAAGACGGTGGGATATACCCGCTACGAACTTCCCCTGGACTGACGAATCAACAGTGAAGGCGAATGTAGCGAGGATTAGGGTAGACTTCCTCCTAAGGCGCTCCATCTTCACTTCCAACGAATAGCGAGGGAATGTATACTTACGGCGGAAGCGACATTGAAAATCGAGAAAATAGATGCGATGCTCCGCCCTAGCACGTGCAATTTCACCCGGAGAGATCACGTGAGGATATGGGAACTTCGGTGACCGTACGATTGCCTCTATTAAGATTTGGGTGACTTGAGCGGCCCCAATCGTGAGTTCGGAGATGCTTAGATAGTCAACCGGGCGTACAGTATAGGAAGGCGAACATCGCTCGACAACTGCCACTAAAACATCATCGGAAATGTGCGCGGACACCACACGTCTCTCCGACGGATGAACATAGGAGAGAATTCGGTCGATCTCCTGCGCACTCACATGGCTCTCGGATTGGAGCATGGGCTGCATTTGTAGAAGAGCACTCACAGTCTAGCCTCAGCCTCACGGTGAAAGCGGCACCATCGCGAAAGCGCTTCCTAGTGTAGCATCATTAGAGGCTTAAACGCAAGACAGAGCGTTGACTTGGGCGGCGGGGGATGTCTCATTATGACTGTTATTCGCTGCACTCCGGAACCTCACCCACTCCTCCCACCAGCCCTTCCGGGGGCGAATCGGATAAACGACCGGTCAACCAGTGAACATCGTGAACGCGCCACGCGCGGTATGTCCTGTCCTGCCGCATACCCAGGATACCATGCCCTGCCTGACGCCGCAGCGTTTGAGCGGTCTTGTGGCCGGGGGGATCTGCTTTTCTGTGCCTCTGTGAAACCTCCGCCGTTGCTACGGCTTCGTCCACACGAGCGAATAGCGCCAGAGGAGGTGGCGGCGGAGGCGGGCGCCAGGGAGGATGCCGGCGGCGATGCGGCGCATGCCGGCGTACGTCTCGGGCGGGGGCCAGAGGGTGGGGGACGGGTGCTCCCAGTAGCGGCGGGTCAGGCGGTGGATGGCGGATCCGGCGGTGCTCGCGAGGAGCCAGGGGAGGTCGGCGGGCAGATCGGGGCGCGGGAGGCCGATGATGGCGAGCGTGCCGCCGGGGCGGAGCAGGTCGCGCATGCGGTAGAGCGCCGCGTCGGCATCCATGTGGTGCAGCGTGGCGACGGAGGCGATGAAGTCGAACGAGGCGGGCTGGAAGGGGAAGGTCAGGAAGTCGCCGAGGAGGTACTCGATGTCAGGGCCGGCTTGCCGCGCGAGGGCGATGCTGTCCGCGTCAACGTCGATGGCGGTGACCTGGGGGACGAGGGCGCGCAGCTGGCGGGCGAGGGTGCCTTCGCCGCAGCCTACGTCGAGGGCGTGCCGGGCGCCGGGCGGGATCGCGTCGAGGATCAGCCGGTGGTAGTGGATGTTGTGGTTCCACGGCTCGGCCACGGCACGCTCAGGCGGGAGGCGACAGGCTCCAGGGGCCGGCGAACTTGGTGAGGTCGATCGCCTTGCGCAGCTCGGCGGTCAGCGCCTCCACCACCTCCTCCGGCGTGGCGGCGGTCAGGGCGAGGGCCACGGCGCGCGCGGCGTCCTCCTGCTTCACCGAGCGGATGACCTTCTTGATCTCGGCGAGCGCGGCGGGGCCCACGCTCAGCGAGGTCACTCCCATCCCGATCAGCATGAAGGCGCCGAGCGGGGTCGCCGCAAGCTCGCCGCAGACGCTGACGTGGATGTCGGCGGCGCGGCCGGCGCGCGCCACCTGGTCCAGCAGGCGGACGACGCCGGGGTGGAACGGATTGTAGCGCCGCGCCAGGCGGCTGTTGCCGCGGTCCACGGCCAGCGTGTACTGCACCAGGTCGTTGGTGCCCACCGAGAAGAAATCCACGTGCCGCGCCAGCTCCGGCGCGGACACGGCGGCGGCCGGCGTTTCGATCATCGCGCCGAGCTGGAACGACTGCGGGGCGTCGTGGCCCTCCGCGATCAGCTCGGCGGCGCACTCGTCGATCAGGGCACGGGTGGCGGTGATCTCCTCGATGTCGTTGATCAGCGGGAGCATGATGCGCACGTCGCCGAACGGCAGGGTGCGCAGCAGGGCGCGGAGCTGCGTCTTGAAGATCGCCGGCTCGTCCAGGCACACGCGGATGGCGCGCCATCCCAGGAACGGGTTCTCCTCCGGCGCCATGTGCAGGAACGCCGGGAACTTGTCGCCTCCCAGGTCGAAGGTGCGGATCACCACGGGGAGACCCGGGAATGCCTCCACCACCTGGCGGTACGCGCGGTACTGCTCGTCCTCGCCCGGCGCGGTGCCCCGCCCCACCACCAGGAACTCCGTGCGGTACAGGCCCACGCCCTCGGCGCCGTGGGTGCGCGCGCTTTCCGCCTCGCCGGGGAGGTCGATGTTGGAGAGGAGCACCACCCGCGCCCCGTCGCGCGTCTCGGCCGGGAGGTGGGCGAGGAGAACGAGCTCCTGCTCCCACTCGCGCACCTGGAAGTCGCGCTCGCGGTACGCGCGCTTGTCCTCCTCGGTGGGCGATACGATGACGCGGCCCGTGCGGCCGTCCAGGATGATCTCGTCGCCGTCCTTGACCTGCTCGCTCAGGTCGCCGAGCGCCACGACACAGGGGATGTCGAGCGAGCGCGCGAGGATGGACGAGTGCGAGGTGCGCGTGCCGCGGTCGGTGGCGAGGCCCACGACGTGGCGGCGGTCGAGCTGCACGGTGATCGACGGAGTCAGCTCGCGGGCGATCAGGATCACATTGCCCTGCTCGCGCGCGCCCATCTCCGGGTCCGGCAGGTTCATCAGCCGGCGCTGGACGCGCGTCTGCACGTCGGCCAGGTCGTTGAGCCGGTCCAGCACCATGGGGTGCGAGGTGTGCGACATCGCGCTCTCCCACTCCAGCACCCGCCACTCGAAGGCGCGCTCCGCCGTCAGGTGGCTCTCGCGGATGTACGAGATCGTCCCCTGCACCAGGTCCGCGTCCTCCAGCATCAGCACCTGCGGCTCGAAGATCTGGGCCTCCACGGGCCCCATCGACTCCGCCGTACGCGCCTGCAGCTCGCGGATGCGCTCGCGCGCGAAATCGCACGCCTCGCGGAAGCGCTCCACCTCGTGCTCCACCTGGTCGGGCGGGACGGTGGCGCCGTGCTGCACGCGCGGCACCTCCCAGCGCAGCACGCGCGCGCGGGCGATGACGATGCCGGGGGCGGACGGGATCCCGTCGCGGACGAGCGTCACGGCGTCAGTCCTCTCCAAACCGGTCGTGGACGAGCCCCGCGAGGGCGGCGACCGCCGCCTCGGCATCGTCGCCGCGGGCGCGGATGTGCACCACCGAGCCGCACTCGGCGGCCAGCATCATCACCCCCATGATGCTCTTGCCGCTGACCTCCACGTCGTCCTTGCGGATCCAAACCTCCGCGCCGAAGCGGTTGGCCAGCTTCACGAACTCCGCCGCCGGACGGGCGTGGAGGCCGTACCTGTTCACGATGGTGACTTCCTGTGCGTGTTCCATCCGGTCAGCCGTCAGGGTGTGCGCGCGAGGAGGATCCCCGCGAGGGTCACTGCCAGGAGCGCCGCCGCGATGGCGGTGCGCACGTGCTTGCGCAGGAGGAGGCCGGCCGCCACCGCCGCCGCGCCCAGCGCCAGCTCGCCGGGGCCGCGGGCGGCGCCCCCCGCCAGCACCACCGCCGCGAAGCCGGCCAGCGCGGCTCCCGCATCCGCCCCGCGCTCGCCCAGGCGCTGCAGGGGCGACTCGCGGAGGGCCTTCGCCACCATCAGCCCGTCGCGCAGGCCGACGCGCAGCCCCCACGCGCGCAGCCACAGGTGGAGGGCGTTGTGGGCCAGCAGGAACGTCAGAGCGCCCATCCACCACGCCGCCCCCGCCGCCACCAGCGCGATGCCGAGCAAGGCGCAGGCGGGGCGCCACACGGCCCAGACCAGCCGGTCGCCCATCGTGCCCAGCGAGCCGCGCAGGGCGCTCTTGACGCGCGTCTGGAGCTCGGGGGGCACCCCATCCGCCTCCAGGCGCGCGATGACGCCGGCGGCGACGGTGGCCAGGTACGGATGGCTGTTGAAGAGCTCCGCGTGGCGGCCGGTGGCGGCCGCGAGCGCCCGCGGGTCGGCGCCGTGCACGTCGCGCAGTGCGGGTGCCAGCACGAACGCCATTCCCGTGCCGATCAGCGTCTGGTAGTTCCACGATCCCTGCACCGCGAACGAGCGCAGCAGCATCCGCCGCCGGGTCCCCGCCCCGATCGCGCTCATCGCGCCACCAGGAACACCGCTCCGGCCGCCGCACCCGCCGCGAACCACGCCAGCCGCTGCGTGCCAAAGAGCCGGAACGACGACGCCACCGCCGCCGCCGCCGCGATCCCCACCGCCAGCCGCCCCCACCCCTGCGGGAAGCCCGCCAGCGGAATGGCCTGCGCCAGGAACGACAGCAGCACCAGCCCCACCGCCGTCACCGCGGCGCCCCGCGCGAAGTCCACCGCGATGGCCGCCATGTGCCGCCGCCCCACCGCAGCCGGCTCCAGCGGCGTTCCGTCCGGGACCGCGACACGGACGTTGAATTCGCGCAGCCGGCTGACCGTCCACGAGCCCGCCCACTCCCACGCCAGCGCGAAGAGGATGACGGCCAGCAGGAGCCCCTCGCCGCCCCCGCCCGCCACGTACACGCCCGCCGCCGCCACCGCCGCGGGCGCCGCCTCCGGGTAGCGCGCCGCGCCCACGGGAAGGACGGCGACGTGCAGCGCCTCCAGCACCATCCCCAGCATCGCACCCGCGGCCGCGTCGCCCGCGATCCACCCCGCCAGCACGCACGCCACGATGGGGCGCGAGACCATGAACTGACCCACGGAGGTGCCATCCAGCGCGAGCACGCCGCCCAGCAGCGCCAGCACCAGCCCCTCCGCGAGTCCCATCGTCACCCCTGCGCGTCCAGGTCTTTCAAATGCACCCGGTGCGAACCCGGCAGGTCGCGCGCGGACACCGCCACCCCGCCCGCCTCCATCTCGCGCAGGCTCGCCACCTCGTCCGCCGTCAGGTGCAGGTACGGGAGCACCCGCGTGCGCCCCTCGGCGTGGTGGATGCCGCCCAGGTTGACCTCCTCGCCGCGCAGCAGCCCGCTGTCCGCCAGCCGGCGCGCGGTGGCCACGTCGCGCACCAGGACGATGGTGCGCTTGGGACCGCCGCGCCACAGCTCGAACGCCTCCAGCGCCTGCGAAGACGAGACGAACTGCGCCTCCATCTCCGGCGGCATCCCCAGGCAGTACAGCTCCTGCTCCCAGGCGGATTCGGCGATGGCGTCGTCCACCACGACGATGCGGTCGGCGTGGAGGGGGCCGCCCCACCCCACCACCACCTGGCCGTGGATCAGCCGCTCGTCAACGCGAAACAGCACGATCGGCATGCGCCGCGCCTTCCCGGTGGGCGCCCGACACGCCCGTACGCCCCTTTTCCACCAGCCGCTCCACCAGCTCGCCCACGGGCATGGTGCGGTGGAAGACGAAGTCCAGCAGGATGGGGAGGTTCACCCCGGTGATGATCCCGGTGTCCGGCCGCTCCATCGCGATGCGGCGCGCGGCGAAGGCGCACGAGCCGCTCCCCAGGTCCGTGAAGACGAGCGCCGGCCCCTCGCCCATCGCCTCGCGCAGGCTCGCGGCGAGCGACTCCGGCCCGCAGCCGTCGTTGCTCACCGGTACGAGCGCGTCCTCGTCGGCGCCCGCGATCTGGCGGACGCACGCCACCATCCCCGCTGCGAGCGACGCGTGGCCCACCACCACGCCGCGCACGGGCTCACTCATAGTCTTCCTCCAGGTACTCCGGCAACCCCGCCATGTGGCGCTGCAGCCGTCGGTTGAAGAGCTCGGCGGTGTTGATTCCCGAGTATTTCAGAAGGTGGTTCATCGCCACCACTTCGCAGACAACGGTGATGTTCTTTCCCGGCACCAGCGGGATCTTGATGAGCGGCACGTCCACGCCCAGGATGTCCTGCACGCTCATGTCCAGCCCGGTGCGGTCGTACGCCGCGTTCTGGTCCCACACCTCGAGCTGCACCACGACTTCCACCCGCTTCTGCAGGCGGATGGCGCGCACCCCGAACAGCCTGCGGATGTCGATGATCCCGACTCCGCGGATCTCCATGTGGTGCCGCTGCAGCTCGTGCCCGCGCCCGATGAGCACCTCATGCCCGCGCCGCGACACCATCACCAGGTCGTCCGCCACCAGCCGGTGCCCGCGCTCCACCAGGTCCAGCACCGCCTCGCTCTTGCCGATGCCGCTGGCCCCCATGAAGAGGAGCCCCACTCCGTACACGTCCGCCAGCGAGCCGTGCAGCGTGGTGGTGGGGGCGAAGCGCTCTTCCAGGAACGGCTTGATGCGCGTGTAGAAGTCCGACGTCTTGAGCGCCGTGCGGATCACCGGCGTCCCCACGCGGTTGGCGATCTCCAGCAGCGGCTCCGGCGGCTCCTGCGACTTGGTGACGAAGACGACGGGGATGTCGAACGCCAGGAACGCCTCGATGGCGGCCCTCCTCCGCTCGTCGTCCAGCGACTCCAGGAACGAGATCTCGGTCTCCCCCAGCACCTGGATGCGGTCGGAGGGGAAGCGCTCGGAGTAGCCGGTGAGGACGAGTCCCGGGCTGCTGATCTCGGGGGTGTGGAGGGGGCGCATGAGCCCGCGCTCGTCGGTCAGCAGCTCCAGCGCGAGCGACTCCCGTTTGCTGCTCAGCAGGTCGTCTATGGTCAAAGACGCGCTCCGCGGCGGTTTGTTCGGCGTTTGCGACAGGATACAGCGCGGCGGCCCCGGGCACCATGGGCGTTGGGGGCATCCGCAGGAATCGGGCGAGGGGGGAATGGGGAATGGGGAATGGGGAATGGGGAATGGGCGAGGCGCGAGCGACGGCGCAGGGGCGGGCACGGGCAGCCACGTGGGGCGGCCCCAACCCGGTTCGGGTTTCAAGGCGGGCGCGGAGGTGGGGGCGAGGGTGGGCAGACACGCAGGTCGGCCCCTACCAATTCGCGTATGAGGGGCGAAGGTCGAGGTGGGGGAGAGGGTAGGTGCGATGAATCGCGCCCACCGGATCCGCGCGCTGCAAGCGCAGTTCTCCCCCTCCCCCGCCCTGCGCCCCCGCAGGCGGGGGAGGGGGCCGGGGGGAGGGGGCGCTGTTATCGGGTGAGGGCCTCCCTCAGATGCCCTTCCGTCCGCTCCGCCGCGCGGTCCCACGTAAACCCCTGCGCGAACTCCAGCGCCCCCGCGCCGAGCCGCGCCACCTCCGCGGGGTCTCGCACCAGGCGCGCGAGGGCGGCGGCGAGCGCGCCGATGTCGCCGTGCGGGTAGAGGAGGCCTGTGCGCCCGTGCACCACCGATTCGCGCAGCCCGGGCGAGTCGCTGGCGACCGAGGGGGTGCCGCAGGCGGCGGCCTCCATGTTGGTGATCCCCCACCCCTCCTTGGGCGAGGCCAGGACGTTGGCCCAGCAGCTCCGCAGCAGCTCGCGCTTCCGCTCCTCCGTCACGAAGCCGGCGAACTCCACCCGGTCCGCCAGCCCCAGCCGCTCCACCTCCGAGCGCAGGCGGGGCTCGTCGTCGCCGCGGCCGGCGATCACCAGGCGGGCCAGGGGGACGCGCGCCACCGCCTGAATCGCGTGGTCGATCCGCTTGTAGCGCTTGAGGCGGCCCACGTACAGGAACGTCGGCCGCAGCGTGCGTCCCACTGCCGGGTCCGGCGAGAAGAAGCGCACGTCCACGCCGTTGTGGATGATGCGCATCGTGTCGCGCGGCAGGCCGCGGGCGGCGAGGTCGTCGGCGGTGCTCTCGGAGACGGCCTGCACCGGGACGCCGCGGTAGACGCGGGCGATGGGGCGCTCCATCAGCCAGGTGGCCGCCGCGAAGGGGACCGATGCCTCGCGGAACGCCGTGGAGCCGAACAGGTGGTGGACGAGGAGGACGAGCGGGCGGCGCACCCACAGAGGCGTGTAGAGCGGCACCTTGTTGAGGTCCTCCACCACCACGTCCCATCCCTCGCGGGCGAGGTGGCGCAGGTAGTAGGGGCGCGCCGCCAGGGTGTACGAGTGCCGCCCGCCCACGCGGTGCACGTCGATCCCGTCGATGGTCTCGCGAGCGGGCGCGCCGCCGTACCCGGACGCGAGAAGCGACACGCGGTGACCACGTGCCGCCAGGCGTCCAAAGATCTCGTGGAGGTGCACCTCGGCCCCGCCGGCCTGCGGGTTGGTGCGGTCCTGCCAGTTGAGCACCAGCAGCTTCACCGGGGGGCGCTCCCCTCCTCCGGGGCCACGCGGCGCATCACCGCGTCCAGCACGCCGTTCACGAAGCGCGGGCTCTCGTGTGTCCCGTACTTCTCCGCCAGCATCACCATCTCGCGGATGGTGATGCGCGGCGCCACGTCGTCCACGAAGAGCATCTCCGCCACGCCCAGGCGCAGGATGTTGCGGTCGATCACGGAGAGGCGCCCCATCCGCCAGTTGGTGAGCGACTCCTCCACCAGCCCGTCCACCCGGCGGAGATTGGACGACACGAGCCGCACCAGCACCTCCGCGTACGGCCGGTTCTGGGCCGACACGTTGAGGGTGGAGAAGAGCTCCACCAGCACGCGCATCATCTCCTCGGGTATGGCGCCGCGGGCCTCCCAGGCGTACAGCGCCTGGAGCGCCCAGCCGCGTGCGCGGCTGCGGTTACGCACCGGCGTCCTCCGCGTCCAGGCGGGCGAAGAGGTCCGCCATCTCGATGGCCGCCGCCGCCGCGTCCCACCCCTTGTTCCCCGCCTTGGTGCCGGCCCGCTCGATCGCCTGCTCGATGGTGTCGGTGGTCAGCACGCCGTTGATCACCGGCATGCGGTGCTGCTGCGCGACGGCGCCGGTGCCGCTGGCCGCGTGCCCCGCCACGTAGTCGAAGTGGGGGGTGGCGCCGCGGATGACGCAGCCGAGGGCGATCAGGGCGTCGAACCGCCCCGTGCGCGCCAGCCGGTCCAGCGCGGAGGGGATCTCCCACGCGCCGGGGACCCACGCCACCTCGATGTCGTCGTCCGACGCGCCGTGCCTCACCAGGCAGTCGCGGGCGCCGGCCAGCAGCGGGCGCGTGATCAGCTCGTTGAAGCGGGCCACGACGATCCCGAACCGCCGCCCATCACCCCTGAGGTGCCCCTGATGCTCTTTCATGCCGGCTGTTCGTCCTGGCCGAGGATTGGTGGCTCCTCGCCCTCGTCGGGCGGGAGCTTCTCGCCCTCATCGGGCGGGAGCTCCCCGTCCTCCGTCGGCGGGAAGAGGTGGCCCATCTTGTCGCGCTTGGTGTTCAGGTAGTCCGCGTTGTGCGGGTTCGGCTTCACCTCCAGCGGCACCTGCTCCGCAACGGAGAGGCCGTAGCCGTCCAGCCCCACGATCTTCTTGGGGTTGTTGGTCAGGAAGCGCACCGACGTCAGCCCCACGTCCAGCAGGATCTGCGCGCCGATCCCGTAGTCGCGCAGGTCCGGGCGGAAGCCGAGCGCCTCGTTGGCCTCCACCGTGTCCAGCCCCTGGTCCTGCAGGTTGTAGGCGCGCAGCTTGTTCACCAGCCCGATCCCCCGCCCTTCCTGGCGCAGGTACACGATCACGCCGTGCCCCTCGCCGCTGATCTGCTGCATGGCTGCGTCCAGCTGCTCGCCGCAGTCGCAGCGCAGCGAGTGGAAGACGTCGCCGGTGAGGCACTCGGAGTGCATCCTCACCAGCGTCCCCGCCCTTCCCTCCACCTCGCCCTTGATCATGGCGACGTGCTCGTGCTGGTCCACGTCGTTGCGGTATGCGATCATCCGCCACTCACCCGAGGGCGTGGGGATGGTGGCCTCGGCGGCGCGGTGCACCAGCCGCTCGCGCTTCAGCCGGTACGCCACGATCTGCGCGACGGTGATGAACTTCATCCCGTGCCGTGCCGCGAACTCCTCCAGCTCGGGACGGCGCGCCATGCTGCCGTCCTCGTTCATGATCTCGCAGATCACCCCGCCCGGCGGGAGTCCCGCAAGCCGCGCCAAATCCACCGAAGCCTCGGTCTGCCCCACGCGCCGCAGCACGCCGCCGGCGCGGGCGCGCAGCGGAAAGACGTGTCCCGGGCGCCGCAGGTCGCTGGGCACGCTCGCCGGGTCCATGCACACCTGGATGGTCTTGGCGCGGTCGCTGGCGCTGATCCCCGTCGTCACCCCGAACTTGTGGGCCGCATCCACCGACACGGTGAAGGCCGTGGTGAGCGCCTCCGTGTTGTTGTCGGTCATCTGGCGGAGATCCAGCTCGTCCGCCCTTTCCGCCGTCAGCGCCAGGCAGATGAGGCCGCGCGCATGGGTGGCCATGAAGTTGATGATCTCGGGCGTCACCATCGTGGCCGCGCATACGAGGTCGCCCTCGTTCTCGCGGTCCTCGTCGTCCGCCACGATGACCATCTTGCCGTCGCGTATGTCCTGAATCGCGTCCTCGACGCGGGAAAAGCTCATTCGGATGCCTTGGAAAAACGGAAGTGCTAAGTGCTGGGTGCTAAGTGCTAAGCAACAGCGGTTTGCAGGTCAGGACTTAGCACTTAGGACTTAGCACTTTCCCCTTCGTAACCCCATGCGCGCCGCACGTTCGCCGCGGCCGCATCGCCGCCGGCGGGCGCGCCCAGCAGATGCCGTACGTACTTGCCGATCGTGTCGCCCTCCAGGTTCACCGCGTCGCCCACGCGCAGGTCGGCGAGGCTGGTGTGGTCCCAGGTGTGGGGGATGATCGACACCTGGCACACGCCCGGCGCGGGGACCTCGTTCACGGTCAGCGAGATGCCGTTGAGCGTGATGGAGCCGTGCAGCACCGTGACCGCCGCGACGGCCTCCGGAAGGGAGAAGTCGATCAGCACCAGCTCCCCGCGATGCTCGATGGAGGCGACGCGGCCGACGCCGTCCACGTGGCCCTGCACGATGTGGCCGCCCAGCCTCGCACCCAGCGCCATCGCACGCTCCAGGTTCACCCGGCGCCCGCGCGTGAAGCCGCCCAGCGTGGTGCGTCCGAGCGTCGTGCCCACGGCCTCCACGGTGAAGCCGCCGGGGCGGATCTCGGTGGCGGTCAGGCACACGCCGTCCACCGCGATGCTGTCGCCCAGCCGCATCCCCTCCAGAACCGTGCGGCAGGCGACGTGGAAGATGCGCCCGCCGCGGTCCTCGCGCACGTCGGCCAGGGTGCCGATCTCTTCGATGATGCCGGTGAACATCTTCCCCGTTTCAGCGGGCGAGTGTGATCAGCGTGTCCGCGCCGAAGCTCCGCGTGTCCAGCCGGCGCCAGCGGTGCGCGTCGACGATGGCGGCGTTCTCCAGCCCCGCGAACGCGCCGAGTCCGTTCGGGCCCAGGAAGAGCGGCGCGTAGAACAGGTATAGCCGGTCCACCACGCCCGCGCGCAGCATCTCGCTCGCCAGCGTCGCGCCGCCCTCCACGAACAGCGAGCCGATGCCCGCCTCGCGCAGCGCGCGCAACCCGTCGTGCACGTTGCCGGCGCGGAGCACCCGCACGCCCCGCGTCTCCAGTGCCGCGGCGTGCTCCGCGGGCGGCACGGTGCCGGCGACGACCATCACCGGCACCTCGCGCGCCGTCGTGACGAGCGCGCTCTCCAGCGGCAGGCGCAGGCCACGATCGAATACCACGCGCACCGGCGGCACCCGCGGCTCCAGCGCGCCGCGCACGGTGAGCTTCGGATCGTCCGCGAGCGCCGTGCCCGATCCCACGGCCACCGCGTCGAAGCCGGCGCGCAGGCGGTGCACCTCCGAGCGCGCTTCCTCTCCCGTGATCCACACCGAGCTTCCCGCGTGGTCCGCGATGCGGCCGTCCAGCGTCAGCGCCAGCTTCAGCGCCACGAACGGCCGCTCCGCGCCCGCCGGCGAATGCGCGTGGAAGAAGACGGCGTTCTGGTCCCGCGCCTCCTCCGCCAGTACCCCGCCGAGCACCTCCACCCCCGCTGCGCGCAGCACCTCGCCCCCGCCCGCCGCCTTTGGATTGGGATCCGACGCGGCGAAGACGACGCGGCGGACGCCTGCGGCGAGCAGGGCATCGGTGCAGGGCGGCGTCTTGCCGTGGTGGCTGCACGGCTCCAGCGTCACGAAAGCGGTGGCGCTCCGGGCCGCCTCGCCGGCGGCCCGGAGCGCCTCGACCTCCGCGTGGGGACGGCCGTACTCCGTGTGCCATCCCTCGCCCACCAGCTCGCCGTCGCGCACGATGACGGCGCCTACCAGCGGGTTCGGCGCCACGCGTCCCCATCCGCGCCCCGCCAGCTCCAGGGCCCGCGCCATCCAGCGGGCGTCGTCGCTCATCCGCTCAGAGCGACAGCCGCGCGCCGAGGCTGCCAAAGAACGTCCCCTGCTTCGGATCGAAGTCGCTCTGCGCGGGAAATCCGGCGATCGGGTCCTCCCCCTGCATCCACCCCGCTTCGGCCACGATGGAGCCGACCAGGAGGGTGAACGACCCGTTCAGGAAGGCGGACCAGCGGTCGTTGTCCACCGCGACGTCCTGGAAGCGGTAGATGGTCCGCGTTCCCGCGGCATCCATCGGCGACACTGGAGCGCGGAATCCGAAGTCGGCTTCGGTGTCGAACCGGTCGTACCCGACCCCCGCCGTCAGTCCGAGGCCCAACAGGCGTTTGCTGACCGCGCCACGCGCGCTGACGTTCGAGAGGCCGAAGTCCACCTCGCCGAGATCGCCGTCTCCCGTGCAGGTGGTGCTGTACTGCCAGGTGACGGTAGGAAGCTCGTCGCCCTCGCACACGTCGCCGAACTTCACGTCGCCCATCTTCCTGTACATCACCGACACCGAGACGCCGGGGGTGATGAACGACTCGCGCAGGAGCCCCACCCGCGCCCCCGCGCCCCACGAGAACGGGTTCTTTTCAAGACCTTCGACGCCGGCCAGCGACACGGGGAGCACCGTCGCGCTCCCCAGCAGGTCGATGGAACCGAAGCCGCCCACCATCGGCGCCAGGCTGACGCCGGGGAAGACACTGATCGACAGGTTGCCGCCGATCGCGGGTGCCGGGACGCTGAACTCGTCCAGCGCCGCAGCTCCCGTCGCCGAGCTCTCGCCGCGGATGTCCGGGAGGCGCGCCAGAACCACGTTCAGCCGCACCCCCGCGCTGACACGCGGCAGGAGCCCGAGCCGCACGCCGCCAGTGCTGGCGGTGCCCAGCGTCGGGTTGCCGCCCGCCATCAGCATGCCGATCTGCGGCTGCGCCGCGTCCACCGCCTGCGCCACCGATGCGCAGCGGCTCTGCAGCTCCGGCTCGCCGCTGAAATTGCCGCAGACGACGTCGATGTCGTTCTGAGCCGCCAGTGCCGGCGCGGCAAAGGCCACCGCCAGGGCGGCCGCGAGGGTGCGCTTCATCGTACCTCCATCACTCCAGTATCACGTTGCGTTCGCCGGGGACGATCTCCCCCGCGATCCAGGCCGTCTCGCCCGCCGCATTCAGCGCGCCGACTACCGCGTCGGCGTCCTCCGCTTCCGCGACGGCCACCATCCCGATCCCCATGTTGAAGGCGCGGAACATCTCCGCCCGCTCCACCCCGCCCTCACGCTGCAGCACGCGGAACGCCGCCGGCACCTCCCAAGACGAGGTGCGGATGTGCGCCGCCGTCCCCGCAGGCAGGATGCGCGGTACGTTGTCCGTGAGCCCGCCGCCCGTGATGTGCGCCAGTCCCCGCAGCACTCCGCGCTCCAGCAGCGGAGTCAGCGGCCGCAGGTAGGAGCGGTGCACGCGCAGCAGGACGTCGGCCACGCTCCCGTCTTCATCCGGAAACGCGTCGTCCGGCGACAACCCCATGCGGTCGAACAGGATGCGCCTCGCCAGCGAATAGCCGTTGGTATGCAGCCCATCGGACGCGAGCGCCACCACCACGTCGCCCGGACGGATCGCGCGGCCGTCCAGCACGCGGTCCTCCTCCACCACGCCCACGATGGTCCCGGCCAGGTCGTACTCGCCGGGGGAGTACATGTCCGGCATCTCCGCCGTCTCGCCGCCCAGCAGCGCGCACCCGTTCTCGCGGCACCCGCGCGCGACCCCGGAGACGAGCTCCTCAACCACGCCGGGCTCCAATCGCCCGACCCCCACGTAGTCGAGGAAGAAAAGCGGCCGTGCCCCCTGCACCAGGATGTCGTTGACGCAGTGGTTGACGAGGTCCTCGCCCACCGTGCCGTGGCGTCCGGTTGTGAAGGCGACCTTGAGCTTCGTCCCCACCCCGTCCGTGCTGGCCACCAGCACCGGCCGCCGCACGTCCGCCGGCACCCGAAAGAGGCCGCCGAACGACCCCAGCTCCGAGAGCGTGTCCGCCGTGGCGGTGGAGCGCACGAGCGCCGCCACCCCCTTCATGGCGTGCGCCGCCGCGTCGATGTCGACGCCGGCGGCGCGGTACGACAGCCCCGGGGCGGTGTCAGACACCCGCGGGCACCGGGAGGTCGAACACCGTCATGTCGCGGAAGGACCGCGCGCGCTCCTCGATCTCGTCCATGGTGAGATCCTTGAAGCGCTCCACCGAGAACTTCTCCACCGCGAACGAGCCCAGCACCGAGCCGTAGATCACCGCGCGGCGCAGGTCCGCGTCGTCCAGCGTGGTGCCGCATCGCGCCAGGTGCCCCATGAAGCCGCCCGCGAAGGCGTCGCCGGCGCCGGTGGGGTCGAACACCTCTTCCAGCGGGTAGCCCGGGGCGAAGAAGACGCCGTTCGGGGTGAAGAGGATCGCCCCGTGCTCGCCCTTTTTGATGATCAGGTAGCGCGGCCCGCGGTCCATGATCCACTTGGCCGCCCGCGCCAGGTTGAAGTCGCCGGAGAGCTGCCGCGCCTCGCCGTCGTTCACCAGCAGCAGGTCGACGCGCTTGAGCAGGTCCAGCAGGCGGTCGCGCTTGATGTCGATCCACAGGTTCATGGTGTCGCACGCCACGAAGCGCGGGCGCCGCACCTGGTCCAGCACGTTGATCTGCAGCTCGGGGTCGATGTTCCCCAGGAACACCAGCTCCGTGTCGCGGAACCCCTCGGGGATCTTGGGCGCGAAGTCGGCGAACACCCCCAGCCGCGTCTCCAGCGTCTCGCGCGAGCTGAGGTCGAACGTGTACACACCCGACCAGCGGAAGCTCTCGCCCTGGGCGTGCTCCACCCCGGCGAGGTCCACCCCGCGCTCCTCCAGGAAGCGGAGCGCGTCCACCGGGTAGTCGTCGCCGACGACCCCCACCAGCTGCACGGGGGAAAAGAGCGACGACGCGGCCGAGAAGAAGGTGGCCGAGCCGCCCAGCGCGTCTTCCGCGCGGCCGAAGGGCGTCTCCACGGTGTCCAGTGCGACGCTTCCTACGACGAGAAGGGACATGGGCTCAGGGGTCCGGTTGGGTTTCGTTGGAGCGGCGCGCCTGCGCGGCCGCTTCGGTTCTGTTGTCTACGGGCGTGGCGCGATGGGCGCGCACGGGCGCCGGGCGCGGCGCTCCGCACCCGGCCCGGCGCCACGCGGGCTTCGCCTACTCGCTCTTGGGCGCGGGCTTGGACTCGGCCGCCGGCTTCGACTCGCTGCCGCCCTTGGATTCGCCGCCCTTGGACTCCCCGCCCGAGGACGAGCCGCCCTTGTCCGCGTCCGCCGCCTTCTTGTAGCTCTCGCCGCGGTAATCCGTGATGTAGAAGCCGCTCCCCTTGAAGAGGAGCCCCGCCCCGCCGGAAAGCCGCCGCTCGGCCGCCGTTCCGCACTCCGGGCAGTCGGCCACCGGCTCGTCGGACATCTTCTGGAACTTCTCGAAGTCGTTGCCGCACTGCGGGCAGCGATAATCGTACGTTGGCATATGCCGCTATCGACCTGCTCGGATGGACGGACCCCGTTGCGGAGCCCCGGCAAAACGCGCGTAAGGTAAACCGTCGCACCCTGCCCGGCAACCGAAGCCAGCCACCAGTGAAGCGTTTCAGCCCGCGCTATCGACCTCAGCCTCATCCACCATCAGCCGCCGCAGCCACGCGACGAAGCTCTGAGCCGCGGGGGCATGTGCGTCGAGGTCCCCCTTTCCGATCGCCTGCCCCATCGGCGAGCCGGGCTGTTCCTGCCACGCCAGCCAAGTGTGCATGTGCGCCTTCGACCGGCGGCCCGCGGGGAAGCGCCGATCCTGCTCCGGAATCGCGTCCACCGCTTCGCCGGCTCGTTTCCAGAGCACGTCATCTCGCGGTACAAGCGCCGAAGCGAAGTCCTCCAGCGCCCCGGGAGCGCCGTTGTCGGGCATGATCCACGCGCCGAACAGCGGACGGTGAGGAGGGGCGGGTACGATCATACCACCAAGAAGCAATCGCTCGGGGATCTCCGCGTACCCATATTCGCTGAGTGTACGGCGAATCGAATCCCATCGAGCCTGCGCGTTCCCGTTCGCGTCCACCACGATGCCAAATCGCTCTGCGCCTGGTGCTTTCAACCGAGTAAAGAATGTGTCGAGAATCTCATTTACCCCGTTCTTCGGCTCCACCTTGCAGATTCCCTGGGGCACCTCATGCGCCGCGCACAAACTATTAGCCACCGCGCTGTCGTCCTTGCCCTCCACCCAGAGCAAGTTCGTCGTGCGGGTGACACCTGTACGCGAGGACATCAGCGGACTTCAACCTGCTGATCCGCAGCGACAGCGACCTCTTCTTCGGTGTAGCGCTCGGCGTAGATCTCGCCGCTCGTCTCGCGTTCTAGGCGGTAGAGCAGTCCCTCGTCACTGCTCTGATTCGCTGCTGCCTGAAATCCAACAACGGCGTCCCAACTGTGAGTGGTCGCGAACACCTGCAGGTCAAGCTGCCGGGCGAAGGCAAAGACCATCTTCCAAACGGCTTCTTGAACCGTGTGATGAAGCCCGTTCTCGATTTCGTCAACAAGCAACACGCCATCCCGCGCCTGCACACATGCCAGAGCAAGGGCGAATACCCGGTTTGTCCCATCGCCCATACTCGAGAGCGGCACCGCTCGGCGTGTTCCCGCGAGTTGCATCGCAACCGACCTCCCCGCGTTCGTTGACTCACCGATGAGGTAAATTCGCTCCAGTTCTGGCAAAATTGTACGGAGTGCTTCTTCGACGTCTGACGCGTGCCCAGATGCCGCGGCTTCATCCCACATACGGTTCACGCTCGCTGCGTCGAGACCCTGCACGGGAACCAACGCTGTGCTACGCCGCGTTCCTGGCACGGGCACGCTGAAGCCACGCAGCATTCGACCCACTGTCAGCGTATTTCCCGCGCTGCCCTTAGCAACTCGCAGAAGTGGCGAGTCAAACTCAAGGTAAATCTCAAGATCCGCCGACTCCTCCAAAAACTCGGGTGTAGCCCACGGCAATTCAATCGTGAGGGGGTTGCCCTCTCTCGTCGTCGGACCTAGACGGATTGGGTGACACATGCTGCCCGTGAAATTGCCATGAAATAGAGATCGGGCCCCTTCAACAGCGGCATAAACCTGTTCAGCATTCACGTCGGCGCCCTGCACTGTCGAAAAGCGCGGACGAAATCCCGCTCGGTCGCGAAGCGTTCGGAGGAGCACCGACACAGGGGATTGCGTCCCGTAAAGCTGAACAGCTTCCAGCAGTGACGTCTTGCCGGTGTTATTAAGCCCTACAAATAGATTCACCCGCTCTAACTGAGGCAGTCGGAGGTGGCGAATTGCCCGATATCCTTCCACCTCGAAGCTGCGAAGGTGAGCGTGTTCCATCCGCGGCGTGCTCATGCCGGCCTGTGCACGCCCCACTCGGCGCGCAGCGCGTCGCTGATCTCGCCGAGGGTGACCATGGCTTTGACGGCGTCGATGATGTGGGGCATCAAGTTGTCGGTGCCGCGGGCGGCGGCGCGGATGGCTTCCAGGCGCGCGCGTACCTCGCCGTCGTCGCGCGACGACTTGAGCTCGGCGAGCTGGCGCTGCTGGCCGTGTTCCAGGGCGGTGAAGTCGGGTTGGGCCAGGTCCACCGGATCGCCCTCGGCGGCCTGGAAGCGGTTGACGCCCACGATGACGCGGTCGCCGCGCTCCACGGCGATCTGGTGCTCGTAGGCGGCGCGGTGAATCTCCTCCTGCATGTAGTCGATGGCGGAGGCCGCGCCGCCCATCTCCTCGATCTTGTCCAGGTACTCGCGCGCCTTCGCCTCCACGGCGTCGGTCATCGACTCCACGAAGTACGAGCCGGCGAGCGGGTCCACCGTGTCCGCGGCGCCGCTCTCGAAGGCGAGCACCTGCTGCGTACGCAGCGCCAGCGTGGCGGCCTGCGCAGTGGGGAGGGAGAGCGCCTCGTCGTATCCGTTGGTGTGCAGCGACTGCGTGCCGCCCAGCAGCGCGGCGAGTGCCTGCACCGTTACGCGCACCACGTTGTTGAGCGGCTGCTGCGCCTGCAGCGTCACTCCGCCCGTCTGCGTGTGGAAGCGGAGCTTTGCCGCCTCGTCGGAAGCGCCGAAGCGCTCGCGCATCAGCCGCGCCCACAGGCGGCGGGCGGCGCGGAACTTGGCGACTTCCTCGAACAGGTCATTGTGCGAGGCGAAGAAGAAGGAGAGGCGCGGCGCGAAGCTGTTGACGTCCAGCCCCGCCGCCTGCGCGCGGCGCACGTACTCCAGGCCGTCCGCGAAGGTGAAGGCGATCTCCTGCGCGGCGGTCGAGCCCGCCTCGCGGATGTGGTAGCCGCTGATGGAGATGGTGTTCCACTTCGGCACCTCCGCGTTGCAGAACGCAAAGATGTCCGTGATCAGGCGCAGCGACGGCTCCACGGGAAAGACGTAGGTGCCGCGCGCGATGTACTCCTTGAGGATGTCGTTCTGAATCGTCCCCGAAATTTTGTTGCGCGGGATGCCGCGCTCGTCCGCCACCGCGATGTAGAAGGCGAGGAGGATGGATGCCGTGGCGTTGATCGTCATCGAGGTCGAAACGCGGTCCAGCGGGATGTCCGCCAGCAGCTTGCGCATGTCGGCCAGCGAGTCGATCGCCACGCCCACGCGGCCGACTTCGCCGGCGGCCATCGAGTGGTCGGAGTCGTACCCCATCTGCGTGGGGAGGTCGAAGGCGGTGGAGAGCCCCGTCTGCCCCGCTGCCAGGAGGAGCTTGAAGCGCTCGTTGGTCTCCTCCGCCGTCCCGAAGCCGGCGTACTGGCGCATCGTCCAGAAGCGCCCGCGGTACATGGTCGGCTGGATGCCGCGGGTGAAGGGGAACTCACCCGGATAGCCGAGGTCGCGGTCGTAGTCGAGCCCGGCGGTGTCCTCGGGGGTGTAGAGGCGGTCCACCTCCACACCGCTGGTCGATTCGAAGCGCTCGCGGCGCTCGGCGTGCCTGGCGAGCGCGGGGGTGACGGCGCGCTCCGTCCACGACGCCTTGCCGCCGTCCGGGGTCCCGGAGTCTTCGCCCAGGTTGGTGACCGCCAGTGTATCGCTCATCTCGGGAAGCCGCGTAGGTCTCGAACGCCGCGGGCACCGCGCCCGCCTCAGGATCTGCACGGGCAAAGATAACGCCCACAGGCGGATATGCTACCCGTGGGCGTCGTCGTCGCTACAGACCGTCCAGGAGGCCGAAGAGGAACTCGAGGATGCTGCCGATCACCTCGAACACGGCTCCCGCCGCATCGCCGCCCGCCTCGATCAGCGAGACCGCGCCCTCGAACGCACCTCCCGCGGCGTCTGGGATCGCGGCGATCGGGTCGCCCAGCTCCAATCCCCCGCCGGCGTCCGCACCGCTGAGGTCGATGTGAGGATGTCCCACCCGCCCCCGCCGTGCGACTGCTGAGTCGCCGCGGCCGGGAGCTGCGACTTCCAGATGGCGCGAAGCTAGTGCGATCGCCGCGCCGATTCTGAAGGGTGTCGGTGGCACGTCATACGGAGAGAATACGGTGAGGCGGGCGCCGGTTCCATTCGAGGAGATGGGAATGGATTCTGCCGCCGATGCCGAAGCGCAGGACTCGTCCCGATTGGACCCCCTTCGGTTGACCGGTCCGCCACGGGGTCGCATCATAGCGGCACCCGAGAACGTCCGCACAAACATGTATGCGAGTGGGCCGTTCCGACTCCGCACGCACCCGATCCCCACGAACCCGCTCACCCAATGCCCACCCTGGTCCGTACCCTCTTCGTGGCGGTCGCTCTCCTGGGCGTACCCGCCGCAGCGCAGGCGCCGCAGGTGGTCCGCCGCACCCCGGGCGATTCGGTGGCCAACACTTACCGCGTGTACGCCGCTACCGGAACGCCTCGCGCGCTGCTCGTGCTTCTGCCGGGGTTGGGCGACGACGTGAATGCCTTCGAGCCGTCGTCGCCCTCCACCCCGTCCACCCTCCCGGCCCGGCTCGCGAGCCGCGGAGTCGTCACCATCACGGCGCTCCCGCACCCCGAGACGCTATTCGAGACGGACGCCATGGTGGTGCGCCTGGACTCCATGGTCGCGGAGGTGCTCCAGCGCTACCGCATCCCGCGGGAGCGCGTGGCGATCGGCGGGTTCTCGGCGGGAGGGACCGGCGCTGTGCGGTACGCGCAGCACTGCGCCCAGGACAGGTGCCGCGGGGCGAGCCGCGTGGCCGCCGTGTTCGCCGTCGATCCGCCCCTCGACTGGGAGCGCGTGTACCGCAGCTCGGACGTCATCCTCCGCCGCAACGCCCCGCGCAGCAACATCCAGGAAGAGCGGATGCTGGTGAACACGATTCGCCGCGCCATGGGCGGCACCCCGGACCAGAGGCGGTCCGCGTACCTGCGGCACTCGCCGGTGATCGCATCGGCCGTGGACGGCGGGAATGCGCGGCACCTGGCCTCCACGGCGGTGCGCATCTACACCGAGCCCGACGTGCACTGGTGGATGCAGGAGCGCAACCTGGACTTCCACGGGATGAACTCCGTGGACCACGCGGCGCTCATAAACCTCCTCAGAGTGCGCGGGAACACGCGCGCCGAGCTGATCACCACCACGGGAAAAGGCTTTCGTCCCGACGGCCGGCGCCACCCGCACTCCTGGTCCATCGTGGACGAGGAGGAGCTGATCCGGTGGCTGGCACCGCTCCTGGCGCTGGCCCCCTGATCCGCGACCCATCGTGCTCCTACCGCTCGTCCTCGCGAAACCAGCGGTTCCCTTCCTCGAAGAAGCTCCTGAGCCGCTCGGCGTCCCCCGCGTCGAGCGCATCCCGCAACCCAGCCAGCCGCTCCTGCATCGCACCGACCGACGCGGACAGGTGGCGCGCGTTGTCCGCCGCGATCGCCGCCCACATCTCCGGCGAGCTCCCCGCCAGGCGCGTCATGTCCCGCGCGCCGGGCCCGAGATCGCCGCGCCCTAATCGCTCGTGCGCCAGCAGCGAGCCGAGCGCGGTGGCGAGCGCCTGCGGAAGGTGGCTGACGGCGGCCATGCGCCGGTCGTGCTCCGCCGCATCCATAACCTCCGTGTGCGCGCCGAGTGAAGTCCAGAGCGCGCGTGCCCGTTCGAGCGCTTCGAGTGTCGTGCGCGTGGTGGGTGTGAGGAAGACCCGCGCACCCCGGAACAGCCCCGTCCGCGACGCGCTCCACCCGGAGCGGTGGTCCCCCGCGAGCGGGTGCGAGCCGACGAACTGCTCGCCGAGCGCTACCTCTTCGGCGGCGCGGGCGATCGATTCCTTGGTGCTCCCCACATCCGTCAACAGCGCGGTGGAGAGCACGCGGAGCTTTCGCAGCACGTCCGCCGCGGCGGTGACGGGGACGGCGACCATGACGAGATCGACGGCCTCGGTGCCCTCCAGCCTCGACCCAAGCACCTCGTGGATGCCGCCATCGCGCAGCGCGTCGCGCACCGTGGCCGGATCGCGGTCGTAGCCGAGCACGCGCACCCCGCGCTCGACCAAATCGCGCGCCACGGACCCGCCGATGAGCCCAAGGCCAATGACCGCGGCCGAACGAACGCCGGTCATCCCTGCTCCAGCTGCGCCCGGCGCGACATGCCGATCAGGTGCCAGAAGAGGTAGCGCGTGTCCTCGTCGGGGAGCCCGGCTTCGCGCGCCAGCTCGCCGGCGCGACGGACGACGAACGCCTCGCGGCGCGGGTCGAGGGTGGGGAGGCCGAGCACCTTCTTGGCCGCTCCGATGAGCCCCGCTAGCGCCACCCGCTCCGCGATCTGCGCCACGATGGCGCGGTCGACGCGCTCGATCTCGCTGCGCAGCCGGTCGAGCTCGGCCGCGGCCTGCTCCTCGGTCACGCGCCCACCTCCACGGGCAGGGGCAGCTCCCGCCCGGATGCCTCCGCGAAGCGCTGCAGGTCCGTCATCAGCCGCGCGAAGGCGTCATGGGTAAGTGACTGATCGCCATCGGAGAGCGCCGTCTCGGGCGAGGGGTGAACCTCCACGATCAGCCCGTCCGCGCCCGCGGCGATCGCGGCGAAGGCGAGCGGCGCGACCAGGTCGGCGCGGCCGCCCGCGTGGCTCGGGTCCACCAGCACGGGCAGGTGCGTCTCGCGCTTGAGCACGGGGATGGCGGCGACGTCCAGCGTGTTGCGCGTGGACGGCTCAAAGGTGCGGATGCCGCGCTCGCACAGAATGACGTCGCGGTTCCCCTGCGCCATCACGTACTCGGCCGCCATCAGCAGCTCCTCCACCGTGGCGGAAAGGCCGCGCTTGAGGAGCACGGGGCGCTGCACGCGGCCAACCTCGGAGAGGAGCGCGAAGTTCTGCATGTTGCGCGCGCCGATCTGCAGGACGTCCGCGTGCTCGGCCACCATCTCCACCTGGCGCGTGTCCATCACCTCGGTGACCACCGGAAGTCCCGTCTCGGCGCGCACCTCCACGAGCATGCGCAGCGCCGCCTCGCCGAGCCCCTGGAAGGCGTACGGCGAGCTGCGCGGCTTGAACGCGCCCCCGCGCAGCATCGTCGCCCCGGCATCGCGGACGGCGCGCGCGGTGGCGTGGAGCATGTCGCGCCCCTCCACCGAGCAGGGCCCGGCGATCACGGCCAGCCTGCGCCCCCCCACCGCCGCGTCCGCGTGCTCGCCGATGCGCACCACCGTCGGCGCCGCCGCGAACTCGCTGGACACGAGCTTGTACTTCTTGAGCACGGGCGTCACCGACTCCACGCCCGGCATGCTCAGCAGCGCGGCCCCCTGCAGCAGCGACTCGTCGCCGATGCAGCCGATGATGGTGCGCTGCTCGCCGCGCGAGACGTGGGTGCGCAGCCCCAGCTCCTCGATGCGCTCGCGGATGTGGTCCAGCTCTGCATCGGTGACGTTGGGGCGGGTGACGATGATCATGGTGTCCTTTGCGGGATGAATGGGTGCCGGCCCAAAACGAAAAAGGCCCCCGATCTCTCGGGAGCCTCTCAGCGCTTCGGTCGGACGGTGGCTGCGTTCAGCCGCGCACGACGAGAGCCGGTCTCCCCAGTAGGAGGCCGGCGTAATAGTACGAGCGGGCGGCGGCGAAGTGCGTCATGGGTTGGAATATGATGCGGGGGGTGGGTGGGCACAAGGGGCCCTCACCCCCGCTCGTTCCTCGCTGCCCCCTCTCCCGATAACAGGAGAGGCTGCGCCTCTGTTATCGAGAGAGGGGGCGTGGGTCGGCGCGGATGCGCCCGTGCCCGGCGCCGCTCCGACCTCCGCCCGCCGCCGCCCCGACGCCTTCCCCCCACGCCGACTTCCGCCCCGTACACCCGCCCTGGTAGGGGCCGCCCCACGTGGCTGCCCGTGCCCGCCCCCGCGAGGCCTCCGTGCCGCCCCGCACCAACGCACGCAAACCGCCCCTCCCCCAGGTAGTTTTTGGGGGAGGGGCAGCGAGGTGACGAGCGGGGAGGGGGCCCGTCCCCTCACGGGCTCCCGATCGGCGTCCCCGGCGGCAGCGGCAAGGGCTGCGTGGGCTCGGTGGGCGGCGCGGTGCGCTCCAGGTAGCGGCGGATCTCGCGGGCGGCGTGCTCGTCGTGGGCGCGCTGGGCCACGTCGGCGGCGCGGCGGGCGCGGAGGCGGTCGGCCAGGCGCGCCAGGTGAAGCTCGGCCGATGCGCGCGCCTGCGGCACCGCCATCCGGTCGGACGCGAGCGCGATCAGCCGGTCGAGCACCGCACGTTGGGCCACGCGCCGCAGGGCGGCATCGCGCGGGTTCGATGATGCCGGCGCGCCCCAGGTGCCGTCCACCAGCCGCCCGATCACCTCGTCCAGCGACGGCGCCGCGGGGTTGCGGGCGTGGAACGAAACCAGCCGCGCCGCGCGCTCGCGGTGCAGCACCCCGTTGACGATGCTCGTCGCGAGCCCCTGCGCCGCCGTCAGCGGATCGAACGCGCCCCCGGCCGGCGACGCGAACGACTGCGCGTTCCCCGAGTACCCGAACGGAGGCGGCGGGATCAGCGCCGCGACGCGCTCCGGAATCGCCAGCTCCTCCGGCTGCATCGCGCGGACGAGGAGATCCAGCGCGCGCCGCTGCTCCGCCGGGTCGTGGATGGTGGCCGGCACCTGCGCATCGCCGGCCAACGCAAAGGTGTACTCCAGGCCGCCGATCGCCTTGATGGCGGCCTCAAGCGCGTAGCGGTGGTGCAGGTAGACGGGCGCCAGCCGCTGGCTCAGGAGGTACATCGGCTCGCCGGGGCGGATGGCGGCGGTGTTGAAGCGGTCCATGAGGAAGCGCCGCACCTCCATCGTCCGCTGCAGCTCCGCGATGCGGTCGGGACCGTTGGCCCAGCGGGTGACCCCGGGCATCATCCCCGCCTCGTCCGCGTCGCGGTCACCCATGAAGCGCAGGCCGCGCCGCATCCCCTCCGCCATAATGTCGCGCAGCCCGCGCGCCTCCGCCTCAGACGTGGCGAACGGCGTGTAGGCGTAGCGGATGGCGAGCGAGTCGTACGCACCCGGCCCGGCGCGGTACGCGCGCGACAGGTCGATGCGGCCGTTGCGCAGCTCGATCAGCGGCCCCGGATAGTCCATCACCGACGCGCGCCCGTAGGTGGAGGCGGTGAAGTTGTGCGCCAGCCCCAGCGTGTGCCCGATCTCGTGCGCCACGTGCTGCCTGCGCCGCGCCATCGCGAACGCCTCTCCATCGTCCCCGCCCAGGGTCGCAACCCAGTCGCCCACCGGTTCCACCACCGTCGGCAGGGTGCCGGCGAAGATGTTGTAGTCGGTCAGCGAGCGGTACGAGTCCATGCGTACGGCGGCCTTGATGATCTCGCCGGTGCGCGGGTCGGTGAAGGAGGGGCCGATGGAGAAGCCCGGATCGGTGCGGTGCACCCACTGCACCACCGAGTAGCGCGCGTCCATCGGGTCCGCGCCCTCGGGGAGGTCCAGCACCTGGAAGGCGTTGATGAACCCGGCGGCCTCGAACACCCGGTTCCACCAGCTCGCGCCCTCGCGGAACGCGGTGCGGTACGGCTCGGGGATGCCGGGATCGAGGTAGTACACGATCGGCCGCACCGCCTCCGACCTCGCGGCGGACGGATCCTTTTTCTCCAGCCGCCACCTCGTGATCCACCGCTGCTGGAAGGCGCGGTCGAGGGGCTGGCTGAAGTCGAAGAAGGTGAGCGGGAAGAAGCCGATGCGCGGGTCGAAGGCGCGCGGACGGTAGCCGGGCGGTGGGAGCTCCACGAACGAGTGGTGCTGCCGCAGCGAGAGCGAACGCCCGTCGGGCGTGTGGCGGACGATCTCGGGCCCCGGGTTGTCGCTGGCCCAGGTGAGGAGCGACTCGACCTCGGTGTTCGTCGGGAAGGACTTCGTGCGCGGCAGATAGATCGTGCTGCGCTCGCGGTCCGCCCTGAACTCGCCCTGCCCCGCGCGACGGATCTGCCCCGCCACCCCGAACGCGTCCTGGAGGAAGAAGTCGGTCGCATCGATCAGGATGCGCCCGCCCTCCTCCGCCACCACGGCGAACGCGCCGCGCACCGAGGTGGGAAACGACTCCGCCACCGCCCTCTGCTCCGCATCACTCCCGCCGACCGCTCGGAAGCCGGTGTTCTGCTCCACCAGGAGGAGCTTCGGCCCGTGCCTCTCGAAGCGCACTACCACGCCGTCACCGATCGTCCCGCGGTCCAGCCCCAGCGCGTTCGACCCGATCCCCGTCGCGAGCGAGTTGAGGTAGAGGAAGTCCTCCCCCACGCGCCGCACCTCCAGCATCAGCTTCCCCGTCTTCGCGTCCGTGTACAGGGGGAAGTAGCCGTCCTGGCGCGCCATCCCCGCCACGCGCTGCGCAAACGAGCGCTGGGTGGGCTCGCCGGGAGCGGGTCCCGTGGCCGGGCGTGCGGCGGGAGACGCGCACGCGGCGAGAGCGCACGCCGCGGCGACGGCGGCGCACCGGAGCGCGGGTACGAAGATGGATGCGTTCATGCGGACCAGGCGGAGGAGAAGGCGAACGGAGTATGCGGGGAAGATAATGCGCGGATCACCTGGGGAAAGCACCGCCCCGCCGGGTCGCCGCGCCATAAACCACGGCGGCCGCGGCGAGCCCCGCCATTCCGCCCACTGCGGCGTACCCAAGCGCCACTACCGGGGAGGCGTGCAGACGCCGCGCGCCGTTCAGCACCGCGGTGAGCGCGGCGAACGCCACGATGGCGCCGGCCACACGCAGCGCGGTGGTCCGCTCGCCCGGCGCGTAACGCCGCGCCTCGGCCGGGTGGCTTCGCACCCACGCGCGCACCCAGCACGCGATCGCCACCGCGCCCGCCAGCGTGGAAAGGTGCTGCAGCACGTGGTACACGGGCACGCCGGCCACCATCTCCCGCAGCAGGGGCGAATCGACGGCCAGATCCGCGCTGCCGTGGGTGACGGAGTCCCACAGCACGTGCGTCGCGGCGCCCACCAGCACCGCCGCGGCCGACGCGATCCACCCGTGGCGCGGTGCGGGCGAGCGCAGCCCGGCGGGGAGGTGCCGCATGGCCGCCGGGCGCACCAGCGCGCGGAACACGGCGCACGCCGCCAGCCCTACCGGCACGCAGAAGAGGAGCAGCCCGAGCGGCGTGTGCCCGAAGCGGCCGTACACGCGCAGCCGCAGGATGTACTCGAAGTCCGGCGCCATCGTACCCAGCACCAGCGCGTCCAGCGGCAGCCGTGGCGCCAAACGCCGCACCAGCCACGCGGCCGCGGGATGCGAAACGGTCAGCGGCAACGATCCTCCCGTCTCAAGCCTCACACAGAGAACACGGAGGGGAAAAACAAGCCACAGAGGAAACTCTCTTTCTGCCCTTGCTTTTCCCCTCTGCGGCTCCGTGTGAGACGTAGCTTCTTCTTACTCGAGAACGATGAGGGTCGCGCCCTTGTCCACGGTCTGCCGCTCCTGGACGAGGATCCGGGCGACGACACCGTCGGCGGGCGCCTTAAGCTCATTCTCCATCTTCATCGCCTCCACGATGATGACGCCCTGCCCCGCCTTCACCGCCTGACCCACCTCCACCTCGATCTTGACCACCATGCCGGGCATCGGCGCCACGATCTCCTTGCTCGCCTCGTCCTCGGTCGCGCCGGTCATCTCGCGGATGGCGCGGGTGCGCTCGTCCACCGCGTCGGCGGCGAAGCGGCGGCCGCCCATCGTGATCTGCCAGCGCGCCTTGCGGTCGCCCGGGTGCGCGGTCAGGGTGTGCGAGCGCCCGCCCGCGATGAGGCTGCGCACCGGCGTGCCGGGGAGGTGCGCGAGCTGCGCGTGCACGGGAGTGCCGTCCACCACGGGCGTCGCGCCGGTGAGGTCCACCTCCAGCGTGCGGTCGCCGATCGTCACGAAGTAGCGCATGTCAGCTCGGGTCAGCGTTGGACCGCAGCTCCGCCACGCTCTCCACGTGCGCGGTCTGCGGGAAAAGGTCGAACGAGCGGATCCCCACCAGCGTGTACGCGGGCGACAGCCGCTTCAGGTCGCGCGCCAGCGTCGCCGGGTTGCACGAGACGTAGAGGATGCGCCCCGCGCGCGCCGCCAGCAGCGCATCCGCCACCTCCGCCGCGACGCCCGCGCGCGGCGGGTTGAGGATGACCAGGTCGGCGGGGAGGTGCTGGCGGATCAGCTCCTCGACGGGCCCCTCCACGAACTCGGCGCCGGGCGGGGCGGCCGCGATCGCCGCCTCCACCGCCTGCGGGTCCAGCTCGATGCCTACGACGCGTGCGCCGTCGCGGGCGAAGCGGCGGGCGTGGAGCCCCACGCCGCAGTACGCATCCACCACGCGCAGCCCGGCGACGTCGCCCGCGCGCTCAAGCACGTGCGCCTCCAGCAGCGCGGCGGCCTCGCGGTTCACCTGCAGGAAGGCGGTGCCGCTCAGCTCCACCGTCTCGTCGCCCCACGTCTCCGGCAGCCCCGGCGAGCCCGCGATCAGCTCCGGCGACGCCTCGCGCGGCCGGTGCCAGACGGCGACGAGGCCGGGGACGCGCTCCATCAGCTCGTCGGGCCGGCCTTGGGTGAAGCCGCCCTCCACCAGCAGCGACACCTCGCCGGACGCCGTGGCGCGCAGCGTGAGCCGCAGCCGCTCGCCGGAGGGAAGAAGGCGCGCGTCGGGGCCCCAGTTGGCGCGGATCGCGTCCCATACGCGCGCGATCGGCTCCTCGGGGAGGAGGCACGAGCCGGCGATGTCCACCACCTCGTCCGGCTCGCCGAGCGCGTGGAAGCCGGCCTCCACCCGCCCGCTCTCCCGCCGCCGCAACGCGAAGGAGACGCGGTTTCGGTAGCGGAACTCGCGCGGCGAGGGCACCACCTCCGGCGGCTCCACCGGCACCCCGCCGATGCGCGTGAGGGCGTCCGCGACGATGCGGGCCTTGGCGCGGAGCTGCGCATCGTACGGCATGTGCTCCAGCGTGCACCCGCCGCAGCGCGCGTAGTGCGGGCAGGGCGCCTCGCGCCGCTCCGGCGAGGGCTCCAGCACGCGCAGGAGGCGGCCGCGCGCCCAGCGGTCGCGCTTCTCGGTAAGCGCCACCTCGGCCAGGTCGCCGGGGGCGGTGCGGTGGACGAAGACGACGCGCCCGTCCGGAAGCCGCCCCACCCCTTCCCCGCCCGCCGCGATGGAGTCGATGCGTACCCGCACCGGCCGCGGCGGCTCGCGGCGCGCGACCGGACGCCTGCCCTTCAACCCCGTCTCCAGCCCGCGCGGCTCTTCCACGCGCTCCCGCCGCCCGTGGAGGTGGACGCCTGCGGGCGCGGCACCGAGCGCTGGTTGCGGCGCTCCTCCTCCAGCAGCGCGGCGGCGAGCGCGGCGGCGCGGATCAGCTCCTCGTCCGTGCTCTCGCCCAGCAGCTCGGCCTCGTGCTTCTCCAGGTACTTGATGTCCAGCCGCCCGGCGCGGAAGTCCGGCTCGTCCATCACGCGCAGGTGGAAGGGGACGCTGGTGTCGACGCCCTCCAGCCTCAGCTCGAGCAGCGCCCGCTTCATCCGGTCGATCGCCTCGATCCTCGTGGGCGCGTGCACGATCAGCTTGGCGAGCATGGGATCGTAAAAGAGCCCCACCTCCACCCCCGTCGCGATCCCGCCGTCCCAGCGCACGCCGGGCCCGGAGGGGAGCGTCAGGTTCCCGATCCGCCCGGTGGAGGGGAGGAAGTTGTTGGCCGGGTCCTCGGAGGTGATGCGGCACTCGATGGCGTGCCCGTTCCAGGTGATGTCGTCCTGGGTGAAGGGGAGCGCCTCGCCCGCAGCCACGCGGATCTGCCACTGCACCAGGTCCACCCCCGTCACCAGCTCGGTTACGGGGTGCTCCACCTGGATGCGCGTGTTCATCTCCAGGAAGTAGAACTCTCCGTTCTGGTAGAGGCACTCCACCGTGCCGGCGCCCTCGTAGCTCACCGCGCGCGCCGCCGCGACGGCCATCTCGCCCATCGCGCGGCGCTCGTCGGGCGTGAGGACGGCGCTGGGGGCTTCCTCGATCAGCTTCTGGTGGCGGCGCTGGATGGAGCACTCGCGCTCGCCCAGGTGCAGCGTGTTGCCGTGGCGGTCGGCCAGCAGCTGGATCTCGATGTGGCGCGGCCCCTCCAGGAACTTCTCCACGTAGACCGACCGGTCGCCGAACGCGGACTGCGCCTCGTTGCCGGCCGCCTCGAAGGCGCGCTCGATCTCGTCCTCGCTGGCCACGATGCGCATCCCCTTCCCGCCCCCGCCCGCCGCGGCCTTGAGGAGCACCGGGTAGCCGATCTCCCCCGCCACCGTGCGCGCCTCCGCCGCATCTCGCAGCGCCTCCTTGGTGCCGGGGACGACGGGGACGCCGGCGTCGATCATCCGCGAGCGCGCCGCCGTCTTGTCGCCCATCGCGGTGACCGCCTCGGGCGAGGGGCCGATGAAGACGAGCCCCGCGTCGCGCACGGCCTGGATGAAGGGCGCGCGCTCGCTGAGGAAGCCGTAGCCGGGGTGGATCGCCTCCGCGCCGCACGCCTTCGCCACCTCGATCAGCACGTCCGCGCGCAGGTAGCTCTGCGCGGAGGGAGGCGGGCCGATCAGGTACGCTTCGTCGGCGGCGAGCACGTGAGGGGCGAGGCGGTCGGCCTCGGAATAGACCGCCACGGCCTCGATGCCCAGCTCGTGCGCGGCGCGGATCACGCGCAGTGCGATCTCACCGCGGTTGGCTACCAGGATCTTCTTGAACACGCGTTCCGGAGGTGCTCGGTTCGGCCCCGCGCGCGCAGGGCGTTTCGTGGTGCGCTACAGCGCGGCAAGGTACACTCCGCCGGCCCCTTTCGCGAGCCGGCGCGCGGCTCACCGCTGCACCACGCAGGTGCGCGCGATCACGTCGTGGAGCGCCTGCTGCCGCCGCGAGAAGATCGCCACCAGGTAGCCGATCCCCATCAACGGGTACGATCCAACCTCCGCCGCGTACCGGATGGTTGCGCGGACGAAGGAGATCCTGCGCCCCTCGAGGTCGGCCACGCGCAGCCCCAGCACCAGCTTCCCCACCGTGCCCTGCCAGGGAGAGGAGTGGAGCACCGCCTTGTACGCCCACCACGCCAGCGCGCCGACGTAGAGCTGCCCTCGATCCCCGCCGGACGCGCCGCCGACCTGGGGCACCTCCCCCGGCGCCACCGCGGCGAGCTGCACCAGAACGAAGACGACCCAGAGAAGGGTGAAGTCGGATGAGCATCGCGCTCGCGCGGAGCGAGAAGCCGGCGTAGCGCATGGCGGGCTCGCGGGGGAGAGTGGCGGTTCCGCCGGACGTCATCGGTAGAGGACCAGCGTTCCCGAGATCTTGTCGTGCAGCGCCTGCTTGCGCGAAGAGAGTCCCGCCATCACGTATCCGATCCCGACCGTCCAGCCGGACACGAACTCGGCGAGGCAGCGCCCCATCGCGTGGTCGAAGGTGATGCGTCGCCCCTGCAGGTCGGTGACCTGGATCCCCACCGCGCGCTTGCCGATCGTCGCCTGCCATCCGGACGCGTGGAACGCGGCCCGGTAGGCCGAGTGCACGCACACGGTCAGGGCGAGCGACGCCAGGTTAACCCCGAGATCCGCCACCGGGTCGCCCGTTCTATCCTCGATGAGAAGGCTTCGGAGGGTTCTGAGCGGGATCAAGAGGACGATGGTGTCGATGAGGATGGCGGCGAAGCGAATCCAGAACCCGGCGAACCGCCTCACCGTCGCCGTCTTCGCGAGCGGCGCCTGGTAGCCCGGCGGCCGCGGCAAGCTGGAGAGCGCGAGCCCCGGAAGGTCGCGGATCTCGATCCACTGCGGCGCGCCCGGATACCAGGCCCAGTCGCTCAGCGAGAACCGCCCCTCCCCCACCAGGTTCCTCACCTGGGCTATCGTATACGGCCCGCTGCGGTCGCCGCCGCGGCCGATATAGATCTCCTGAGGAGTGGCCGGGGTGTCCATGGATGCTCAGGCGAGGGAGTAGCGGGTGCGGAGGATCTCCAGGTGGTGCGCCACGTGCCCCGCGATGATGTACGCCAGCGCCCGGGCCGTGATCGGGGCCCCACTGGCTGTCCCCGCACGGGCGGCCGCCTCGCCGTCGAAGCCGCGCAGCAGGAGCAGGCTGGCGCGGCGCACCGTCTCCCACTCCTCCACCAGCGAGGGGAGCGGGCGCGCGTCGAAGCCGGCGGTAGCCACGAAGCTGTTCTCGTCGAACCCCGGCAGCGGCGTCGTGTCGCCCCGCGCGATGCGGAGCGCGCGGTACGCCATGATGCGCTCCGTGTCCGCCAGGTGCCCGGCGACTTCCTTGACGCTCCACTTCCCCGGCGCGTAGCGGAACAGCGCCTCCTCCTCCGAAAGGCCGCGTAGAAGGCCCGAGACCTCCTGGATCTGCGCCTCCAGCCGCCTCAGCAGGTCGCCCTTCGACGCGAGGGCGACGTAACCGGCGTAAAAGGGCGCGAATTCGCCTTCAGCGGGGGGCGAAAAGGTGGCGATGATCTCCAAGGACGGGCTCCGAACAGGGTGGGATGGAGGCGCTGCGCCGTTGAAACTACGAATGCCCGCCCTGTGCTGCCAGGCGGGCGCGCAAGCACGGGAGTTGCGCGGGCCGGCGCGCATCCCACGACGCACTCCGAACCCGGGCACCGCCATGAAGAACGACTACCAGGATCCGCCCGTCAACACGAAGCGCGGACGTGCGAGCACCTGGATCGCGCTCCTCCTGATCGCGCTGGTGCTGGGCTTCATCATCTGGTTCTCCATCGAGAACTGGGGCCCCGGCGATGCCCGCCACGAAGCGTTCGCACGTCCAGCCGCTGGGGTGATGGCGTGATGCGCACACATCGCGTACAGGGCTCTTCCGTGCCATCTATCCGCAGGCTCTCGCTCCTCGTCCTCCTCCTGGCCGGCGTGCCGGAGGGAGCCGCCCTCGCGCAGCGCCCCGCCGCGCAGCCGCGCAACGCCTACTACCCCGGCCCCGGCGACGACTGGCAGCGGCGCACGCCCGCGCAGGCAGGGCTGGATTCGGCGCGGCTCCAGGAGGCGGTGCGCTTCGCCATCGCCAGCGAGTCGAAGGCGCCGCGCGACCTGGAGCTCGCCCACTACCAGACCTTTGGACGCGAGCCGTTCGGGGAGGCGGTGGGGCCCTTTCAGCCGCGCGGCGACCCTACGGGGATGATCGTCCGCAACGGCTACATCGTGGCCGAGTGGGGCGATCCGTATCGCGTGGACATGACCTTCAGCGTCACCAAGAGCTTCCTCTCCACCGTGGTGGGGGTGGCGTTCGACCGCGGGCTGATCCGCGACCTGCGCGCACCCGTGTGGCGCTCCATGGCCCCGGTGATGGTGATCCCGCCCGGCGGCGGCGCGCGCCACGATGCCGGCTTGGGCGCCGGGACGCCGCTGCGCCCCTTCGACACGCCGCACAACCGCCGCATCACCTGGGACGACCTCCTGCGCCAGACGAGCGACTGGGAGGGAACGCTCTGGGGCAAGCCAGAGTGGGCGGACCGGCCGAGCCAGACGCCGTCCGAGTGGCTCACGCGGCCGCGCAAGGACCCGGGCACCGCCTACGAGTACAACGACGTGCGGGTGAACGTCCTGGCGCTCGCCGCGCTCAACGTCCTGCGCCGTCCGCTGCCACAGGTGCTTCGCGAAGAGGTGATGGACCCCATCGGCGCGTCGCCGTCGTGGCGCTGGACCGGCTACGAGAACTCGTGGGTGCTGATGGACGGCGAGGCGGTGCAGTCGGTGAGCGGCGGCGGGCACTGGGGCGGCGGGATGTTCATCAGCGCGCGAGACATGGCGCGCTTCGGCTACTTGACGCTGCGCCGCGGCCGCTGGCGCGACCGCCAGATCCTCTCCGAGGAGTGGGTGCGGATGGCGCTCACCCCCACCGCCCCGGAGCCGGGCTACGGCTTCATGAACTGGTTCCTGAACACCGACCGCAAGCGCCTGCCCAGCGCCCCCGCGTCGGCGTTCATGCACCTGGGCAACGGCACCAACGTGGTCTACGTGGACCCCGAAAACGACCTCGTCATCGTCGCCCGCTGGATCGAGCAGAACGCCATCGACGGCCTCGTCCAGCGCGTGCTACGTGCCCAGACCGCCACACGTTGAAGGCAGAGGTAAACCCAACCCGGAGCAGCGTCGCCATACGAGTCTGCTATCGACGCGCCTTTGTGAGACCGCCCGCAGTTCTCGCACGAACGAGGCAAGGCTCCAGGCGATCCCCTGCTCTAGCCTCAAACACGCGCTTACCATTCGGACACTTAGCGCGATGTCGCGGTAGTAACCAGTCGGCCTCCGACTTACCACTCCGCGGACCTACTCGTCGATAGGTTTTACTGGTGACTGATCAATTACGACCTCAGCCGAGCGCACATGTTCGTCTAGAGGAAGTTGCGCCGGTTCACGTCCGTGTATCGCTTCTGAACGGAGCCGATATCCGATCGTGGCTTCCACAATGTTGCTCTTCAACCGTTCTGTCGTCACTGATCGCTGCACCGGTAGGTCAAGGCACCTGGCGATTCTCTCCAGATCCACTTTAGCGACATTCAACTCCTCGAGAAATGACATTCCAGCATCCCGAGACCGTGTAGCACGCAATCTCCGGACAACGTCCTCTGGGAGCATCTCACTCCGACGCGGCTTTACTGCAGAGCCTTTTCCTCTCCGCCGTTTTACTCGTATCTCAAGTGTCGCCGTTCCGTTCAACAAGTCCTGCAGTTCGGCGTCAGTCAGCGCAGATACGCGTTTGAGCAATTGCCGAAGTACGTCGCTTAGCGACTGCGAGTCAGTATTCATTGCAGTTCAGAGTTGGAGTGCAGCGACAAACTCATCCACAAAGTCTTCTATTCCTTTTACCACGTCTTGATGCCCCGCGGAGGAATAGGGATTGAGGACGACAGGAATCGCGTCCTGAGGCGCATCCGAAAACATAGTTTTATTCTCTCGGATGTATGCTTCGAATACAGGTACACCTAGGTTTTTGGTCTGTGTCATGAACGCGCGTGACGCTGCTATCGGTTGCTGATTGTAAATCTGTATCATCGTAAAGACAACCCCCAAAATCGCCGGATTGATAGGCACAGCCGCCTCGTCAGGATCCAACTGCACATATTCGTTAAAGTCAGCGACAAGCTGATCGACATTGCGACGGAGATAGTCAATTCCTAGTGTGGAAAGGTAATCTGGCTTAGCGGGAATGAGTATCGAATCGCTCGCGACGATTGCAGTTTTGGTGACCACATTGAAGTTGGGCGGACAGTCGATAAGGACAAGGTCATACCTGTCAGCTGAGAGCTGGGATAATCCTTCCTTCAGGCGGTTATGCACGCGTAAGTAGTTGATCTTGTTCTGCTTCAACGTTCCGCCTCCGAGTTCGGTAGCCAACTCCAGATCTACATTGATGAGTCCCAAATGCGATGCTATCAGATGCAGGTTACCTTTTCCGACGAGGCGATTCTTCACCTTTTGAGGCACAACGATTAGCTCAGGCAGGGCCCGCACCTCCTTCTTCCCGAAAGAATCAAACCAACTCTTCACCGTTAGCGCATCTGCGAGTTCAGCCTGCCATGCCTCTGGGCTGACAAAGGAGAAGGTGAGACTTGCCTGAGGGTCCATGTCGATCATCAATACGTTGTAGCCGCGCCACGCGAGCTCCGCGCCGAGGTTCGCGGTCGTCGTGGTCTTGCCTACACCACCTTTGTAGTTGATCACCGCAACGACTTTCATTGGACCTCAATTGTTAGGATGCTAGAGCTTTGAGGGCGGACTCCCCGCCCGAACGCACTTATGAGTCATCTTACGATGAAGAACGGACGTTGTCGAGAGACAGCGATGGACGACATCGGGAGCTCGTTGAGTGAAATCGATCCGAACACAGGCGTATGTCGATCCTTTTCCAAAGTCCGTATATACGAATGCATGTGACACAATTTTTAGGTCGGGATCTTCGCTGCTCCTCGTACCTACAATCAGCACGTAACCTCGCGCGGCATGCTACCTCGGCTCTGTGGGTAGGACGCCCGCTGGATCGAGCAGAACGCCATCGACGGCGTCATCCAGCGCGTCCTCGCCGCCAGCACCGCGCGGTAGCCACCGACGAAAGAGAGGGCGCGAGATCTCTCCGCGCCCTCTTATTCATCCAGGCACCCGCCTCCGAGCTTCTTCTCTACTCACCCGGCCGGCGATAGACCACCCGATCGTCCACCTCCGTCCGGTTCCCGGCGAGATCGGCGGCCCCGAAAACGAGATCGTTCACGCCGGTGACCAGCGGGATCGTGAGCCTCGTCCCGTACGCCCGCTGCCCCGCGAGCGCGGTGCTCTGCTCGGCGCCGCCGTTGACGCTGAAGAAGATCCGCGCGAGCCCCGCGTTGTCCGCCGCACTGATCTCCACCACCACCTCCGCGCGCTCCGATCGCACGGTGTCCGCTATCGCCGCGACATCCAGCGTCGGCGCATCCACATCCGGCCCCGCCGGAGAATCCCCCGACCCGCCGCACCCCATCGCGATGATTAGGGTAGCAGCCGAGACAATGGCTCCTCCTGTACGTCGGTGCAGCATAGTTCCGGGAACCGGGTGAAGTGCGTTTTCGCCATGGCTGTATTTGAAGGCGCGCGGCGTACCCATCAGCGCGCCACGCGGTACTCCGCCGGCGTCTCGTGCACTGCGAGGGCGTCCGCCTCATCGACTACCGGAAAGGGGCGGTTGAGCATCCGATAGTATTCCTCCGCTACCTCAGGCTCAAACCGGTTGAGCTCCCGTCTGGCCAAGCCGCACGCCACGTTGAACGGCTCATCGTGGTAGATCATCGGTTCCCCCGGCAGATCGATCGCGTCAAGGTCCTCGCGCAGCGCAGTGACCCGGGCTGCCGCATCCGCAGGCGAAAGCCCATGAAACTGGATCAAGCAGTCCTGAGTGACCTCCCAAAATGCCTCGATCTCATCGCGTGGGATCATGAAGACTCCAGGGGACAGAGTTTAGCACAGCCTGCGCATCCGGGGTATGGAAGCTGATTTGATCCATTTCCTCGTACGCGGCGCGGCGCACGTAGTTCCGGGATACGGGCCCCACGACCACATCATACATCCCGTCCGAGGAATCTACGCGCCCATGGGTTCTCGCGCCCGCCCGGCAATGATGTACGAAGCTCCAGAAGTCCTCCGCGCCAGCGTGTCCACGCACGAAGAACAAGCACTCCAGAGATGCAAGCATGTCCCGGTCCAACTCGGTCCATATCACCACCGCACCTTCTCCAAAGCGCCGGGTCAGTGCGACAGTCCAGTGTACCGCCTGTGCCAGGTCGGCTGTGGCATAGAAACCAGCTCCGAAGTCACTCCCCGTACGCCCTCGATCCACGCGGACCCCGTCTCGCGCGATCTCGGACCAATGCTTAACCAGTGTGCCGTGGTAGAGCGTCAGTGGGCCGTTGCGCCACGCTGGAGGCTCATGTTTGCGTTGGGCGTGCACAGGCGATGGAGTCGGTGTTCGTTCCAGCGTTCCGCGCGCTGGAGAGCGAACGCCATGCCGCTTCAACGAGTTCTGGCACATCCGTCCCGAAGGGAGCTACACCGCTCCCATAGGTATTCGATGGGAGCACTTCAGCAGCAGCTGGATCTTGGTGATGCGGCTGTCCGAGATCGTAGAAGAGACGACCTGTCGTGGTCCCATGAAAAGCGGAGACACCAGGACAAGCTCCCGGTGTCTCCGCTTTCCTGCGTGACGCCTATCGAGCGAGGAGGGCCTTCAAGCTCTCCAGCGCCGCGCCCCACGACGCCTTCAACGCCGCCGCCTCTTCTTCGGACGCAATGCCGCGGTGGTCCACGCTGACGCTGCTCTTGGCGTCGCTCTTGGACTCGAAGCGCACGTCGATGGGCATGTCGGCCCAGCGGGCGCGGAGCGATTTGCCGGGGGTGGTGCCGCGGATGGTGACGGGGTGGTCGCCCAGCCAGCGGCGGCGCGTGTCGTCGTCCGTCCAGGCGGCGAAGAGGGTGTCGAGGGGGACGTTGACCGTTTTGCTGGCGTACGCGCGGTAGCCGTCGGCCGGACGGCCCGCCTTTGCGACGCGCTCCGCGGCGGGGTGCGACTGGTGCGCGACCGCGGCCAGCAGCAGGTCGCGAACGGCCGGGTTCTCCAGCACGGCGGGCGAGGCGACCTTGACGTGCCGCCCCATCTTCCCCGTCCCCTCCAGCAGCCCCGCCGGGTCCGGCAGGTCGGCGCCGACGAGCTGGAGGTTGATGCGCGAGGTGTGCGGGATCACCGCCACCACCATGTTGCCCATGCGCGGGCCGGTGCCGAAGATGATGTTCTTCCACCCCGGATGCACCTTGACCACGGCGTCCGGCAGCACGGCGCGCACGAGCTCGCAGGCGCGCAGGGCGAGATCGCGCACCTCGGGCGAGTACCCGGCCAGCAGCTGGTCGATCGTCATCAGAGCGGGATGTTGCCGTGCTTGCGCGGCGGGTTGCTGTCGCGCTTGTTCTGCAGCATGTCGAAGGCGCTGATCACCCGCGCGCGCGTCTCGCGCGGGTCGATCACGTCGTCCACGTAGCCGCGGGCGGCGGCGGCGAACGGGTTGGCGAAGCGCTCCGCGTACTCCTGCTGCCGGGCGTCGGCGGCGGCGGCCGGGTCCTCGGCGGTGCCGATCTCGCGGCGGTACAGGATCTCCACTGCGCCCTTGGCCCCCATCACCGCGATCTCGGCGGTGGGCCAGGCGTAGTTGATGTCGCCGCGGATGTGCTTGGAGCTCATCACGTCGTACGCGCCGCCGTACGCCTTGCGGGTGATGATGGTGACCTTGGGGACCGTCGCCTCGCAGAAGGCGTAGAGGAGCTTGGCGCCGTGGCGAATGATGCCGCCGTGCTCCTGCGTGACGCCCGGGAGGAAGCCCGGCACGTCCTCGAAGGTCAGGATGGGGATGTTGAAGCAGTCGCAGAAGCGGACGAAGCGCGCCGCCTTCACCGACGCGTCGATGTCCAGCACCCCCGCCAGCACCGCCGGCTGGTTTGCCACGATGCCGATGGAGTGGCCGCCCGCGTGCGCGAAGCCGCAGAGGATGTTCCCCGCGTAGTCCGCGTGCACCTCGTAGAACTCGCCGTCGTCCACCACGCGGCGGATGACGTCGTGCATGTCGTACGGCTTGTTCGGGTTCTCCGGCACCACGTCCAGCAGCTCCTCGTCGGCCCGGTCGAAGGGGTCGTCGGTGGCCCTGCGCGGCGCGTCGTCCTGGTTGTTCTGCGGGATGAACTCGAAGAGGTGGCGGATCTTGTGGAGGCACTCCACCTCACTCTTGACGGCGAAGTGCGCCACGCCGCTCCTGGCCGCGTGCGTGGCGGCGCCGCCCAGCTCCTCCATCGTCACGTCCTCGTGCGTCACCGTCTTCACCACGTTGGGCCCGGTTACGAACATGTAGCTCGACCCCTGCACCATGTAGATGAAGTCCGTGATGGCGGGCGAGTACACCGCCCCGCCCGCGCACGGCCCCAGGATCGCCGAGATCTGCGGGACGACGCCGGACGCCAGCGTGTTGCGGAGGAAGATGTCGGCATACCCCCCCAGCGACACGACGCCCTCCTGGATGCGCGCGCCGCCCGAGTCGTTGAGCCCCACCACCGGCGCGCCGTTCTTGAGCGCCAGGTCCATGATCTTGACGATCTTCTCCGCGTGCGCCTCGCTGAGCGACCCGCCGAACACCGTGAAGTCCTGCGAGAAGACGTAGACTAGGCGCCCGTGGATGGTGCCGTAGCCGGTCACCACGCCGTCGCCCAGGTACTTCTCGTTCTCGAGCCCGAAGTCGGTGGCGCGGTGGACGACGAAGCGGTCCAGCTCCACGAACGAGCCCTCGTCCAGGAGCACGTCCAGCCGCTCGCGCGCGGTGAGCTTGCCGCGCTCGTGCTGCGCCTGGATGCGCTTGGCGCCGCCGCCCATCTCCGCCTGCCGGCGGAGCTCTTCCAGCTTTTCAAGCTTTTCCCGCATCGACATCGCGCGCCGCCCGTGGTGTGCGTGTGAAGTATCCCCGCAATTCGGCGGGCAATCTACCACGCCGGTGCCGGGCTCGCACGGGTCTCCGCGGCAGCGCCCAACACAGAAGGCATGGAGGCACAGGGAAGAACTCGTCCCTGTGCCTCCGTGTCTCTGGGTGAGCCCGCTGTTGTCTGCGGCTAGCGACCCGGCCTGAAGGTGATCGGGAGCTCGATGCTGACGCGCACCGGCACGCCGTTCACCTGGGCGGGGTTGAAGCGCATGGCCCGCGCGACGTTGATCGCGGGGGCGATGAACGGCGCGTCACTGCTCCGCACGACCACGATGGACGAGGTGCGGCCGTCGCTCCCGACGATCATCCGGAGCTGGACGAGGCCCTCGACGCCCGCGTCGCGCAGCACGCCTCCGTAGTTCTGCTCCAGCGCCCGCGCAACGGCGGTGTTGTTGGCCAGCCTCGGCTTCACCGTCACCTCGTCGATGTCGTACACGCGGGCGGTGTCGGCCGGAGCCCCCGAGGTAGCAGCAGCCGGGCTGGGCGGCGTGCCCCCGCCGCCGGACGCGCACGCGGGGAGCAGCAGGACGCAGCAGACGACCACCAGGGGCGCGGCACCGGTCTTCATCATTTCACGGGTTGGAAGGCGCAGGCGCGGCGGCGCATTCGGCTTTGCGAGGCGGAACGTCGTAGGACAACGGAAGCTCCACGAGGACCGGTGCGCTCCTCTCCCTGATCTGCCCGGGCGAGAAGCGCATCGCGCGCAGAACCGTGAGCGCCGCCTCGTCGATCGCGGGATTCCCGGTGGGTGCCACGACCATCGCGCGCGAGGTGGTGCCGTTTGGTTTGACGACGAAGCGGAGAGTCACCGACCCGCGGCCGCCCTCCGGGCCCACCGCCTTCCCGAAAGCTTCCTCCGCGACCCGAGTGGCCTGGGGGCCGTTTCTGATCATCGGACGGACCTCTATCGCGGAGATGTCGAAAGTGCCCTCGGTGACCGGCGGGGGAGGCGCGACCGGGGGCGGGGCGGTCTCCTGGGCAGCGGCGCGCCCGGCGGAGAGGAGAAGCGCGGCGAGCAGGGAGTAGCGGAGAGGCTGCATGAGGCTTCGGGGCGGGGGGAAGGTGGATGCTGCGACGCGGAATCTGCGCACTGCCGGCGCAGTGGGCAAGACAGCATGAGGGTGCGGAGCCGAAGCCCCGCACCCTCCGCGAAGAACCGACAGTGACCCGTCAGGCCCGTTACCAGCCACTGGGGGTGCACTGAGCCGACTGCCACGCTGTCCTGCCCGCGCCGCCGCTGTCCAGCACGGTCACGTACACGTCGACATACGAGTACATGTTGCCCGAATACGGACACTGAATCATCGTGTATTCGCCGAACGACGACCCAGTCAACCAGGTGTATTCGTAACCGCCGCCCGTGCCCCCGGAAGCGTAGGCGTAGCAGTCGAGGTAACCCTGGAAGGCGGAATCGTAGCACTGGATCTGAACGTTGGGCGGCCCCGTCGACGGAAACGGCGGCGGCGGGGAGTAGCCGGAGAGCGTGGAGTTCACCAGGCGGTTGTTGGGTGCTCCCGAGCCGGCGCCCATCACCACGTTCACGGCCCCCGAGTTCAGGATCGCGGACGACACCGTGGAAGGTGCGGCGGTGGGGTTGCCCTGCAGGTACAGGGCGGCCACGCCCGCTACGTGCGGCGAAGCCATCGAGGTGCCGTTCAGGGTCGCCGTCGCAGAGCTGCCGGTGTGCCACGCCGACAGGATGCCGGAGCCCGGTGCGTACAGGTCCACGCAATGCCCGAAGTTGGAGAAGGAAGACCGCTCGTCCCCCGATGCCGAAGAGGCGACGGTCAGCGCCCCCGGAGCCCGCGCGGGCGAGTAGTAGCAGGCGTCGCCGGCATCGTTCCCCGCCGCGACGGCGTACGTCACCCCCGCGTTGATGGAGTTGGCGAGCGCGGCGTCGAGCGCGGTGTTGCCGCCCCCGCCCAGCGACATGTTCGCCACCGCCGGCTTCACGTGGTACTGGGTGACCCAGTCCACGCCCGCGATGACGCCGCTCCACGTTCCGGACCCGGCGCAGTCCAGCACGCGCACGGCGATCAGGCTGGCGCTCTTCGCCACGCCGTAGGTGCTGCCCGCGGCAGTGCCGGCCACGTGGGTGCCGTGGCCGTTGCAGTCCGCCGCGGTGCCGCCGAACGCGTCGTAACCGGCGGACGCGCGGCCCCCGAACTGGGTGTGGTCGAAGCGGATCCCGGTGTCCAGCACGTAGATGCGCACGCCGGCACCGGTGGCCGTGTAGTTGTAATTGCCGTCCACCGTCTGGTCGATCCGGTCCAGCCCCCACGGCGCGCCGTACTGCGTGGTGCTCGCCTTCACGATCCCGTCCTCTTCCACGAACCGGACTTGCGGGTTGCGGCGCAGCGCCTCGACGGCGGCGGGCCGCAGGGTGGCCGCGAAACCGCGCAGCGCGTGGGTGTACGTGTGGTGCAGCGTGCCGCCGTGCGCCGCCACCAGCCGTGCGGCAAGCCCGCGCGCGTCCGGCGTCTCGTCCCGGAAAACGACGATGTACCGGTCGCGGACCGCACCCCCGTGCGCGGCAGCCAACAGGGGCGCCGTACGGGAATCCGCCCGCATTCCGTCCGGCTCCGGCCCCAGTGGTGCGTCGGAGCATGCGGACGCTCCGGCGGCGGCGATCAGGGCGGCAAACACTCCGAATGCTCTCGCTCTCACGATGGTCTCTCCTCTGGCGGTTGAGAAGGAACGTCGCGCACGGTGGCGCAAACAGAGCATATTTATACCAGCCACGAAATACAAGTAGCAACAATGTCCACTTTCTTGTCTCTTTCTTTCACTCCGTGTCTCTGCGTGAAACGCTGTTCCGCGCCGCGGGGGTAGCCCTGGGCGTGGCCCCATCTGCGGAGTGGCGGCGGGCACGGGCGCGATGAATCGCGCCCCTACGGATTTCCGCGAAACGGGCGTATGTCTCCCCCTCACCCGCCCTGCGCCCCCGCAGGCGGGGGAGGGGGCCGGGGGGAGGGGGCCTGACGGCACGAAGGGGTGCGGAGCCGAAGCCCCGCACCCCCTCTTGCGTCCAGCAAAGAACCGAAAGCTTACTCGGTGTCTTCCGCGTCCGTCGCCACCGGCTCGACGGCGACGTCGCCGCCGGCGTCGCTGGTGGTCTCCTCGGCGCCCTCGGTGCTCTCCGCGGTCTCGTCGCGGACCGGGAGGACCGGCTGCCCGCCCTCGAACTTCGGAACGCGCGTGGTCTCCAGGACGATGCGGCGGTTCGGCGCGTCTACCTCGGTGACGCGCATCTCCAGCTCGTCGCCCTCGGTGAAGACGTCGGCCGGGTTCTGCAGCCCGGTGACGCCCAGCTGCGACACGGGCACGAAGCCCTCGATGTCGTCGCCCAGGTCCACCGCCACGCCCTTGTCCTGCAGGCGCGACACGGTGCCGTTGATCTCCTGGCCGGCGTAGAAGCGCTGCGCCAGCTCGTCCCACGGATCCTCGATGGTCTGCTTGAGGCCAAGCGAGATGCGCTTGTTCTCGGCGTCCACACCCAGGATCACCACGTCCACGTCGTCGCCCTTCTTGACGACTTCGGACGGGTGCTGGATCCGCTTGGTCCAGCTCATGTCGGAGATGTGCACCAGGCCGTCGATGCCGGGCTCGATCTCCACGAAGGCGCCGAACGAGGTGAGGTTGCGGACCTTGCCGCTGAGGCGCGTGCCCACCGGGTACTTCACCGGCAGCGCGTGCCACGGATCTTCCTCGATCTGCTTCATGCCCAGGGAGATCTTCTCGCCCTCGACGTCCACCTTCAGGATCACGGCCTCGATCTCGTCACCCAGCGACACGATCTTCGACGGGTGGCGGACGTTGCGCGTCCAGCTCATCTCGCTGATGTGCACCAGGCCCTCGACGCCCTTCTCCAGCTCCACGAAGGCGCCGTAGTTGGTGATCGAGACCACGCGGCCGCGCACGCGGGCGCCGACCGGGTACTTCTTGTCGACGTCCTTCCAGGGGTACGCCTGGAGCTGCTTGAGGCCGAGCGAAAGGCGCTCGCGCTCCCAGTCGATGTCGAGCACCTTGACTTCGAGCTCGGCGCCGATCGACACCACCTCGGTCGGATGGCCGACGCGGCCCCACGACATGTCGGTGATGTGCAGCAGGCCGTCCATGCCGCCCAGGTCGATGAAGGCACCGAAATCGGTGATGTTCTTCACCACGCCCATGCGCACCTGGCCCACCTCGAGCTCCTTCTTGAGCCGGTCGCGCTTGATCTCGCGGTCGGCCTCGAGGAGCACGCGGCGCGACACCACGATGTTGCGGCGGCGCTTGTTCAGCTTGATGATCCGGAAGTCGTACGTCTCGCCGATCAGGTCCTCGATGTTCGGCACGCGGCGGAGCGCGATCTGCGAGCCCGGCAGGAACGCGTCCACGCCCATCAGGTCGACGGTGACGCCGCCCTTGATCTTGCGCGTGAGCATGCCGGCGACCGCCTCGTTGTTCTCGTAGGCGACGCGGATCTGCTCCCACACGCGGAGGAAATCGGCCTTCTTCTTGGAAAGCACGACGACGCCGTCTTCGTCTTCCAGGTTCTCCAGGAAGACTTCGACCTCGTCGCCGATCTGGAGCGAGTCGGGGTCCTTGAACTCGTCGCGGCCCACCGCGCCCTCGCTCTTGAAGCCGAGGTCCAGGATGACGGCCTTGTCGGTCACGCGAAGGACGCGCGCCTTGACGATCTCACCCTCTTCGATGTTGGTGAGGGTGTCGCCGTACATCTCCAGCATCGCCTCGTACTCCTCGTCGGAGTACTCCTCTTCGTCGTAGAGGTCGGCGCGGATGTTGAGCGAGCGGGCACGGTCCGCGACCTGCTGGACCGTAAGGGTGCTGAAGCCTTTCACGAAGTTGCCGACGGCGGTGGCGAGGCCGCCGCTGTTCTCGTCTTCGTCCGGCTGGTACTGCTCGGGCTGGATCTGCTCGGCCATGTGTGGCTGGGTCCCTTCCGGCCGGCCCCTATAAACGCGCGGGGCGGCGGAGTGTTGGGGGTGATGGAGGATCGGGGCGGAAAATTCCCCGGAAAACAGGAAAAGATACGGTTTTCCGCCCCTTCGGTCAACCCCCGGCCCTCTCCCTGGCCAGCTTCACCACCGCCTCCACCTGCTCCTCGAAGCTGAGCGCGGTGGTGTCGATCCTCACCGCGTCCGCCGCCTCCGCCAGCGGCGCCACCGCGCGGCCGGAATCGATCTCGTCACGGCCCAGCAGGCGTGCCGCTTCCTCGCGGACCGTTTCGTCCGAGAAATCTGTGCTTCCCTGCTCTCGAAGGCGTCGCCGCGCACGCTCCTCTGGGTCGGCCACCAGGTACGCCTTGAGCTCGGCGTTGGGGAAGACGACGGTGCCGATGTCGCGCCCGTCCGCCACCAGCCCGCCTCGCGCCCCCGCCTCGCGCAGCGCGTCCATCAGCCACTCGCGCACAGCGGGGACCGCGGCCATGCGCGACACGTGCGCGTTGACCTCGGGGGTGCGGATCGCCTCGGACACGTTCCAGCCGCCGACGGTCAGGGTGTAGCTGCGCCCCTCCGGCGCGCCGTGCACGTCCAGCGCGTCGAGCTGCTCCGGCGTGAGCGCCGTCCACTCGTCAGCGGGGATGTTGGCGCGCAGGGCGGCCCAGGTGAGGGCGCGGTAGAAGGCGCCCGAATCCAGGTGCCGATAGCCCAGCCGCTCGGCGACGGCACGCGCGGTGGAGCTCTTGCCAGAGCCCGCGGGGCCGTCCAGCGCGATGATGATCCCGTCCGGGCGGTTGAGCTTCGGCTGCGTCACTGGGTTCCTCCCGCGAGCTCTTGCAGGCGCTCGAAGAAGCCGGGGAAGCTGACCGCGGCGCACTCCCGGTCGTCGATGTCCACCTCGTTCCCGGGCAGCACGCCGAGCACGCCGAACGCCATCGCGATCCTGTGGTCGCCGTACGTCTTGATCCTTCCGACGAGCGGCTTGTCGGAACCGCGCACCACCAGCCCGTCGTCCAGCTCCTCCGCTTCGGCGCCGAGCGCGCGCAGGTTGCCGGCAATGGCGGCGATGCGGTCCGTCTCCTTCACCCGCAGCTCGCCGGCGCCCGTGATGCGCGTCTCCCCCTCCGCGCGCGCGGCGAGGACGGCCAGGATGGGGATCTCGTCCACCGCCGCCGGCACCTCGTCGCCGCCGACGGAGGTGCCGCGTAGCGTGGACGGGCGCACCACGAGGTCCGCGACGAGCTCGCCGCCCTCCGTGCGCTCGTTGGTGCGCTCGATCTGCGCGCCCATGCGCTCGGCGATGGTGAGAAAGCCGGTGCGCGTGGGGTTCACGCCCACGCCCCGGATCACCAGCTCCCCCTCGTCCGCCATCAGCGCCAGCGCGGCCAGGAAGGCCGCGGAGGATGGGTCGCCCGGCACGCGCAGATCGAGCGCACCGAGCGGCCTCCGGTGCGCGGGCACGGCGACACGCCATCCGCCCTCCACCGGCGATGCCTGCACGTGCACGCCGAGCGCCGCGAGCATGCGCTCCGTGTGGTCGCGCGAAAGGTGGGGCTCGGTAACGCTTACGGGGACGCCCGCGGTGAGGCCGGCCAGCAGGATCGCGCTCTTGACCTGCGCGCTCGCGGTGGGCGATGCGTAGTCCATCGAGCGCAACGGCCCGCCCACGATCTCGATGGGTAGCCGGTCGGGCGCGCCGGCCTCGTTGAAGTGCGCACCCATCCGCTGCAGCGGCGCCGTCACGCGCCGCATCGGCCGTCCGCGCAGCGACTCGTCGCCCGTCAGCGTCGCCGCAAAGGGGCGTGAGGCGAGGATGCCCATCATCAGCCGCGCCGTCGTCCCACTGTTGCCGCAGTCCAGCTCCACCGTCGGCCGCCGCCACTCGCCCACGCCGTGCCCCGTCACGCGGATCTCCGAGCCGTCCTCGGGGATGTCGGGGATGGCGCAGCCCAGCGCGCGCAGCACGGACGCCGTGCTGCGGCAGTCCTCGCCCGGCAGAAGGCCGGAGAGGCGGCTCTCGCCGTGCGCCAGCGCCGCGAACATCAGCGCGCGGTGGGTGATGGACTTGTCGCCGGGGACGTGCGTGTCTCCGTGAATCTGCAGCTTCATAAAGGCGTTCCGGGTGGCCGTTGGAGCTGCAAGGTACCCGGCCGTGCGCGGGTGCCGCAACGGCGTCAGGCGAGCCGCACGGTGCCGGAGCGGACGGTGCGCAGCACGCCTGCGTCCGAGCGGACGAGTAGGGCGCCGGCGGGGCTGATCCCCAGCGCGATGCCGGTGACGGGTGTGGCGCCGGTGACGACCACTGCCCTGCCCTCCAGCGCGTCGCGGGCGCGCAGGGCTCCCAGCAGCGCGCCGCCGAGCTGCGCGGGTGGGTTGCCGGCCAGGCGCAGGATGGCGCGCACGACCGAGCCCGCCACCTCCGCGCGCGGCGGCGCCCAGCCGGCGCTGATGCGGAGCGAGGTGGCTGAATGCCGCAACTCCGGCGGGAAGTCGTCGCCGGAATGGCCGCAGTTGATGCCGATCCCCGCGACCACCGCGCCGGGACGGTCCGCCTCCCACGCGCCCTCACACAGGATGCCGGCGAGCTTGCGGCCGGCCAGGTGGACGTCGTTGGGCCACTTCACCTGCGCGCTCGCCGGACGCACGAACTCGTCGATCGCCTCGGCCGCGGCGAGGCCCACCAGGATGGGGAGGAGCCCCGGCGCGGGGAGAGCGGCGGGGCGCAGCACGACCGTCATCCAGATCCCCAGCCCCGGCGGCGACGCCCACTCCTTCCCGCCCCGCCCGCGACCCGCGAGTTGCTCTTCCGCGACGACCACCGTACCCGCCGGGGCGCCGCCGTCTGCCAGCGCGCGCGCCTCATCGTTGGTGGAGCCAACCGTCTGGAAGAGGTGCACGGCCGGGACGCCCCAGCGGGCGGCCAGCTCCGCCGCGGTGGCGCCCTCCCACCGCTCCGCGCGCTCGTTCACCCGTCCAGCGCGCGAAGCTGGAGCGAAAGATCCAGCGCGGGCGCGGAGTGCGTAAGCGCGCCGACCGAGATGAAGTCCACGCCCGTCTCCGCCGCGGCGCGGATGGTGTCCAGCGTGATCCCGCCGGACGCCTCCGTCTCCGGGCGCGGGTCGGCCGCGCGAACGAGCTCCACGGCCTGGCGCATGAGTTCGGGCGGCATGTTGTCGAACATGATGCGGTCCGCGCCGGTCGCGAGCGCCTCGCGCACCTCGTCCAGGTTCGTCGTCTCCACCTCGACGGCGAGGCCGCGGTCGTTGCGGGCGCGCACCGCATTTACCGCCGCCGTGATCCCGCCCGCCGCCGCGATGTGGTTGTCCTTGATCATCACCATGTCGTGCAGCCCGTGGCGATGGTTGGCGCCGCCGCCCGCGAGCACGGCGGCCTTCTCCAGCGCGCGCATCCCCGGCGTCGTCTTGCGCGTGTCGATCACCCGCGCACCCGTGCCCGCCACCGTCTCCACGTATCGCCGCGTGACCGTGGCTACACCCGAGAGGCGCTGCATGAAGTTGAGCGCCGTCCGCTCCGCCGTCAGGATGGAGCGCGCGGAGCCGGTGACGCGCATCGCCAGATCGCCCGGCTGCAGCGCGGTGCCGTCGAACGCGGCGACCTCCACCTCCAGCGACGGGTCGACGCGGCGGAAGACCTCGGCCGCCACCTCGGAGCCCGCGACCACGCCGGGCGCCTTGGCGACGATGCGGGCCTCGGCGCGGCGCCCCTCCGGCACCGTCCACAGCGTGGTGAAGTCGCCCGGCCCGACGTCTTCGTCGAGGGCGGCCTGGATCAGCGAGAGCGCTTCGGCGGAGAGTGGCATCGTGATGCTGTGTGGGTATTTACGCGCTGGCGGCGTGCGCCACCGGCTCGGCGTGCGCCCCGCGCCCCAGGATGCGCTCGTAATACCGCTCGTACTCGGGGATGATCACGTCCACGCCGAAGCGCTCCACGGCGCAGCGGCGCGCCTCCGCGCTCATCTTCCTCCACCGCTTCCCATCCGCCAGGATCGACGCGCCCGCCTCCGCCATCTCCTCCACCGCGCCGACCGGGGCGACGAAGCCGGTGACTCCGTCCTCGATCAGGTCCGGCAGGCCGCCGGCGTTGGAGGCAATGACGGGAACGCCGCTCGCCATCGCCTCCAGCGCCACCAGCCCGAACGACTCGCTGCTGGATGGGAGGAGGAGGAGGTCGGCGCAGGCCAGGAGCTCCGCCACGGAATCCTGCTTCCCCAGAAAGAGCACGCGGTCGGTGACGCCCTGCCGCGCCGCCTCGTCGGCGGCTTCGGGCCGGTCGGGGCCGTCGCCGATCAGCACCAGGCGCGAAGGGACCTCCTTCGCCATGCGCGAAAAGATCCGGACCACGTCGCGCACGCGCTTGACCGGCCGAAAGTTGGAGACGTGCACCACCATCTTCTCGCCATCGCGCAGGAACGACTGCTTGTGGCAGGGGAGCTTGCCGCGGTCGTACAGCTTGGGATCCACGAAGTTGGGCACGACCTCGATCCGCTCCTCCGGCACCGCGAACGCGTCCACCGTCTCGCGCTTCAGGTAGTCGGAGACGGCGGTGATCCCGTCGGAGCGCAGGATGGAGAAGCGGGTGATCTCGCCGAACGAGCGTTCCTGACCCACCAGCGTGATGTCGGTGCCGTGCAGTGTGGTGACGATGCGGAGCGGGTGGTTGGGCCCCAGCATCTCCTTGGCGATCCACGCGGAGGTGGCGTGGGGGATGGCGTAGTGCACGTGCAGCAGGTCGAGGCCGTGGCTAAGCGTGACCTCGTGCATCATCGCCGCCAGCGACAGCGAGTAGTTGTTGTGCTCGAAGAGCGGGTAGCGGCTCATCTCCACTTCGTGGAAGAAGACCCGCTCCATGAAGTGCGGGAGCCGAAAGGGTTGCGCGTACGAGATGAAGTGGATCTCGTGCCCGCGCCGCGCCAGCTCAATCCCCAGCTCCGTGGCGATGGCCCCGGACCCGCCATAGGTCGGATAGCAGGTGATGCCGATTTTCATAAAAGCAGTGCCAAGTGCCAAGTGCTAAGTGCCAAGTGCACGGCGCACACTGATGATGGTTCCGGATCCGTGGTAGGGGCGCGATTCATCGCGCCCACCCTTTCCCTGCCTCGACCGCCGCCGCCCGCACCGAATCCGCAGGGGCGCGATTCATCGCGCCCGTGCCCGGACCGCCGCCCCTCGCGCGCACCGATCCCGTAGGGGCCGACCTGCGTGTCTGCCCACCCCCGCCCTCCACAAGAACGCCGTAGGGGCGGCCCCGCGTGGCCGCCCGTGCCCTCCCCCGCACCGCCGCCCGCGCTCTACGTCGAACCCGTCCGCTCGCGCCACGCGGCGACAATGGCGTCAGCCAATTCCTCACGCGGCCGCGTCGCATCCAGCCACAGCGCCCCCGGCGGCAACTGCGTGCGGTACCAGGTGAGCTGGCGGCGCGTGTAGTCGCGCGTGTTCTTGCGGGCCAGCTCCAGCGCATCCTCCAGCGACCGCTCACCCCGCAGGTACGGCATCAGCTCCGCGTATCCGTGCGCGTTCAGCCCCGGCGCCGCCTCGCCGTAGCGGGCGACCAGCGAGCGCACCTCCTCCACCAGTCCCGCCTCCGCCATCTCCGTCATGCGCCGGTTGATCCCCTGGTAGAGCAAATCGCGCGGCACCTCCAGCACGACGGGGAGCACCTCCATCGGGGGCGCCTCCGGGGGCGAGTTGCGCTGCCACCAGGTGAGCGAGCGGCCGGTGAGCAGCGCCACCTCCAGCGCCCGCATCAGCCGCTGCCGGCCGCCGCTGCGGCTCAGCCTCCCCGCCGCCTCGGGATCGTGCGGCCACAGCCAGCGGAGGAGCTGCGCGTCCTCCATCCGCTCCATCATCCGGGTTACCCGCGCGCGGGCCACCGGGTCCAGCACCGGCTCGCCGAAGATGGGGTGCGTGAGTGCGCGCAAAAAGAACCCGGTGCCCCCCACCAGCATCGGCACGCGGCCGCGCGCGCGGATCTCGGCTACCTTCTCACGCGCGTACCGTGCCCAGCGCCCCGCCCCGAACCGCTCTGAGGGCTCCACCAGGTCGATCCCCCAGTGCGGGATCTCGCCGCGCTCCTCCGGCGTCGGCTTGGCGGTGCCGATGTCCATCCCCCGGAAGACAGAGCGCGAGTCCATCGAGACGATCTCGCCATCCAGCCGCCGCGCGACCTCGATGGAGAGCGCCGTCTTACCCGAGCCGGTGGGCCCGGTGATGGCCAGCGCCTCCGTCACCCGCTCCTCCCGAACCTCCGGTGCAGCTCCGTCAGCGAGAGCTGGACCACCGTGGGGCGCCCGTGGATGTCGTGGTACGGAAGCTCGGTGGCGAAGAGGCGGTCGAAGAGCTCGCTCATCTCCCGCTGCGACAGCTTCTGGCCGGCCTTGATGGCGCCCTTGCACGCCATCGACAGCGCGATGCGCTGGTGCTGCGTGCGGGCGGAGTCCACCAGCGGCGACCCCTCGGTCAGCTCCGCCACCATCTCGCGCAGGCAGCGCTCCGCGTCGAAGTACGGGTGCGGCGTGGGGACGGAGTGGACGATCACCGAGCGCCCGCCGAACGGCTCCACCTGGAAGCCGGCGCCCTCCAGCAGCCCGGTGATCTGCTCCACGAGCGCGTACTCCGCCGGGGAGAGGCGCAGAGTGAGCGGAAAGAGGAGGCGCTGGCTGGAGAGCTGCCGCGTCCCGAAGCCGCCCACGATCTCCTCGTACAGCACCCGCTCGTGCGCCGAATGCTGGTCCACCAGCACGAGCCCCGTGCGCGTCTCCGCGATGATGTAGGTGTTGTGCACCTGCCACATCACCGGCGCGGAGCCCAGCATCTCTCCCAGCGTCTCCGGCTGCGCGGGCGAGGAGGACGGCTGCGCGGAGCCCGTGACGAAGAGCGTCATCTGCGGCTCCGCCACAGGCTCCGGCGCCGGCTCGCGCACCGACACTACGCCCGCCTGCGCCGCCGGCTCGTACACCGTCTGCGGATCGGGGGCCGCACGCACCCCGATGCTGGGCGTGCTGTCCAGCCCGGCGAGCGCGGCGCGGATCCCTTCCTCCATGATGCGCTCCACGGCCGGACGGTCGCGGAAGCGGACCTCGGCCTTGGCGGGGTGCACGTTGACGTCCACCTCCCCGTCCGGCACCTCGAAGAAGAGGAAGAGCGAGGGATAGACGCCGTGCGGGATCGTCGTGCGGTACGCCCGGTCCGCCGCGCGGATCAGCGCGCGATCGCCGAAGGAGCGGCCGTTGACGAAGAGGTAGGTGCGGCGGTTGGCGGGGCGCGCGTCGTCCGGCCGCTGGATCAGCCCGGTGAGCGTGAGCCCCCCGCCGCGATGCGCCACCGAGATCATCTCGTCCGCCGAATCCGCGCCCCAGATCGCCGCGGCGCGCTCCGCCACGCTGGACGCGATGGGGAGGTTGAGCGGGTCGCGCCCGCCCATGTCGAGCGTGTACGCCACCGCGGGCGTGGCCAGCGCGAGCGTCGTCACCACCTCGCCGACGGCGCGGTTCTCGGCGGCGCTGGAGCGGAGGAACTTGGAGCGGGCGGGGACGTTGAAGAACAGGCTCCGCACCGACACCGTGGTCCCCGTGCGGCGCGCGCACTCCTCCACGGCCGCGAGCTGCCCGGCCGTGACCACCACGCGCGTCCCGTCGCCATCGCGCTCCGCCGTCTCCAGCACCACCCGCGACACCGACGCGATCGACGGAAGCGCCTCCCCCCGGAAGCCGAGGGTGCGGATGGCGGCCAGGTCCGCCTCCGTCCTCACCTTGCTGGTGGCGTGGCGGTCGACGGCGAGGAGGGCGTCCTCGCGTCCCATCCCCCACCCGTCGTCCGCCACGCGGATCTCCGTCTTCCCCCCGTTGCGGATCACCACGTCGATGCGCGACGCGCCGGCATCCAGCGCGTTCTCCATCAACTCCTTGACGACGGACGCGGGCCGCTCCACCACCTCCCCGGCGGCGATCTGGTTCGCGAGCTTCTCGGGAAGGATGTGGATCCGGCGCGGCATTCGGGCTTCCTTCGGGGTGAATTCGGGTGGGGAAAGTACGGGCGGGGGTGGCGGGGGACAAGGTGGGTGGGGGCTCAGGCCCGGGCGAGTGAACTCGCGGCAACAACAGCACAAAGTCCGCCTTCGCGGACTCGGGGGTGGGATTCGCGCGGATGGCTGGACGTCGGCGCCGACAGGAGGCCGGCACCAGGAGCGAATGAATTGAATTACCACGCGAAATCCGGCTTCGCGGATTGATTGCGGCCCACGAGACCGCTTCAGCGGTCTTCCCGTGGTTCCAGCCGGGGGCTTCAGCCCCCGGCGCCTCACCCGATGCCGTGGTCCCAGCCCCCCACCCCAAACAACGCCCGCGCATTCGCCGTCGTCCGCGCCGCGAACTCCTCCGGGTCCTCGCCGCGCAGGCCGGCGGCGGCGCGGGCGGTGTGGGCGACGAAGGCGGGCTCGTTCGTCTTGCCGCGATGGGGGACGGGGGCCAGGTAGGGCGCGTCCGTCTCCACCAGGATGCGGTCGGCGGGAACGCGGCGCAGCAGGTCGGCGGCGGCGAAGTTCCTGAACGTCACCATCCCGCTGAACGACGCGTACCAGCCGAGCGCCAGCGCATCCTCCAGCAGCTCCGCGCCGCTGGAAAAGGAGTGCAGCACCCCGCGCGTCCCGGCCCCGCCCTCGCGCAGCAACGCGCGCAGGTCCTCGTCCGCCTCGCGCGCGTGGACGATCACGGGGAGCCCCGTCTCGCGCCCCAGCTCCAGGTGGCGCAGAAAGGAGGCGCGCTGCACTTCGCGCGGGGCGAATTCGTAGTGATAGTCCAGCCCCGCCTCGCCGATGGCGACCACGCGCGGGTGGTCCAGCAGTGCGCGCACGGCGGCGAACGCCTCGTCGCTCGCGGTGGAGGCGGCGTGCGGATGGATGCCGGCCGTGGCGTACACCCCGGGGAAGCGCTCCGCCAGCTCCACCACCACGCGCGCATCCGCCACGCCCGTGGCGATGGCGACGACGGTGTCCACCCCCGCCGCCCGCGCGCGCTCCACGATCGCGTCCACGTCGGGAAGGAGGCGCTCGTCGGCCAGGTGGGCATGCGTGTCGATCAACATCCTCGTCCGCCGTGAAAGGAAAGCGGGCCGCCGCGGATGATCCGCGGCGGCCCGCCAGGGTGCTTCGTCCAACCCCGCGTCAGACCCGCGCCGCCGCTTCCCGGCTTCGCGATGGAGCCGCCTGCTCGCGCTTGGGAGCGCGGTGCGGCCACTTGGCCTCGATGGCGTTCAGCAGCGGCGACGCCACGAAGATCGAGGAGAAGGTACCGATGAAGATACCCAGCAGCAGCACCAGCGCGAAGTCGCGGATTACCGGGCCGCCGAAGATCAGCAGCGCCAGCAGCGTCCCCATCGTGCTTCCGCCGGTGAGCACCGTGCGCGGCAGCGTCTCGTTGATCGACCGGTTGAGGATCTCCGTGAAGCTCGCCCCGTGGCGTGGCTTGGTGAGGTTCTCACGGATGCGGTCGAACACCACGATCGTGTCGTTCAGCGAGTAGCCGACGATGGTGAGCAGCGCCGCCACCGTGCCGAGGTTCACCTCGGTGCGCAGCATGGCGATGATGCCCAGCGTGATGATCAGGTCGTGCCCCGTGGCGCCGATGGCCGCCAGGCCGAAGCGCCACTCGAAGCGGAACCAGAGGTACGCCAGCGTCGCCACCATCGAGAGGACGATCGCCAGCAGCGCGCTCCACTGCAGCTCGTCGCCCACCTTGGGGCCCACGGCCTCCACGCGCGTCACCTTGACGGCGTTGCCAAAGGCCGGGTTGAGCGCCGCAAGCACGCGCTTCTGCGACGTCTCCTGCGCCGTCTCGCGAAAGGTGGGCATGCGGATCACGTACTCGTTGCCGGTGCCGAAGCGGGTAATCTCCCACTCGGTGTGCCCGGCCGCGCGCGACGCGCCGCGGATCTGCTCCACCGTCACGGGGCGCTGGAACTGCACCTGCACCAGCGTGCCGCCCGTGAAGTCCACGCCGTAGTTCTGCCACGTGCCGTAGCGGCCCACGTTCAATCCCATCGCCACGAAGCCGGCCAGGAAGAGGATCGCCGTCAGGATGTAGGCGCGCCGCCGCCACTGCATGAACGGGTAGTTCGCGTTCTGGAAAACTCGCATGTCAGTATCCTCCGGGCCGGGTCAGATGGAGAGGGACTGCGCGGCCGGCCGGCGCTGCAGATACGCGAGGAAGAACGTCCGCGTCACGAAGATCGCGGTGAACATGGAGGCGATGATGCCCAGCGCCAGCGTAACCGCGAAGCCGCGGACCGGGCCGGTGCCCACGTAGTACAGGATCGCCGCGGTGATCAGCGTCGTCAGGTTGGAGTCCACGATGGCCGACAGCGCGTGGCGGAAGCCCTCGCTCACCGCGGCCTTGACGTTGCGTCCCGCGTCCAGCTCTTCGCGGATGCGCTCGTACACCAGCACGTTGGCGTCCACCGCCATGCCGATCGACAGGATCAGGCCGGCGATCCCGGGGAAGGTCAGCACGGCGTCCAGCGCGGCGAGCGAGCCCAGCACGAAGAGCACGTACACCGCCAGCGCGGCCACGGCCAGCATCCCCGAGAACTTGTAGAAGAGGATCATCAGCCCGACCACGATCAGCACGCCCACGAGCCCGGCCGTCTTGCCGTTCTGGATCGAGTCGGCGCCCAGGGACGGCCCGATGCTGCGCTCCTCCACCACCTTGAGCGGCGCGGGAAGGGCGCCGGCCCGCAGCACCAGCGCGAGCGCCGAGGCGTCCTCCAGCTTGGAGGTGCCCATCTCGATCTGCCCGCGCGAGCCGATCTGGCCGCGGATGGCGGGCGCCGTGTAGACGCGGTTGTCCAGCACGATCGCCATCTGCTCGTTGATGTGCTCGCCGGTCGCCTTCTCGAAGCGGCGGCCCGCGGCTCGGCTCAGCTCGAACGCCACCACCGGCCGGCCGAACTGGTCGCTCTGCGCCTGCGCGTCTTCCAGGTGCTCGCCCGTCATGATGGGCCGGTTCTCCACGAACCAGAGGGTGCGCAGCTCCGGGCTCTCCTCCGTCTCCGGGATGCTCCACAGGAGCTCGCTGCCGCGCGGAAGGAGGCGCTGCACCTCGGGGTGCGCCAGCCAGCGCGCGACCTCGGCCTCGTCCGTCTTGCGGATCTGCAGCGAGCCGTACGGCCCGGGAGCCAGCTTGGAGCTCAGCAGCGCCGCGTTGGCGCCGGTGGCCGCCGTGCTCGTGGGCGTCGTGGTGTTCGCCGCCACGGCCGTGCTGTCGCCGGCGCTGTCACGCCCCGCGCTGTCACGTCCCGCGCTGTCGCGGCCCGCGCTGTCGGCCTTCGGAGCCGTCTGCAGGATGCCGCCTACCGGGTTCGCCGGGGATGCGGAGGCCGCTCCCTTGCCCGCCGCCGGAAAGGCGCGCGCGATCGCCTGGTCGATGCGGGGCAGCCCGGGCTGCAGCTCCGTCAGCGGACGCACGATCTGGAACTCCAGGAAGGCCGTCTTCTGCAGCACTTCCTTGGCGCTGTTCCCTTCCTTGAGGCCGGCCAGCTCCACGATGATCCGGTCCTTCCCCGACTTCTGCACCAGCGGCTCGGCCACGCCCATCTCGTCCACGCGCATGCGCACTACGGTCAGGGCGCGCTCGATGGCGTCGTCGCGCTGCGCCTGGGTCAGCTTCTGCCCCGTCTGGTCGAGCTCCAGGGCGTAGTGGCTCCCACCCTGGAGGTCCAGCCCCAGCGTGACCATCTGCCGGGCGGGCTTGCCGTCGGCTCCGTCCCGCATGTAGTTGCGGTAAAGGGCGAACGAGCTCGCCAGGATGGCGAAGAGGATGAGCGCCACGCGGGCTCTTAGCGTCTGAAACATCGGAGAGTACGGACTCCCGGAGGGGGTTGGAGGAAACGTCGATGATCGTGGAAGCGATTGTCGCGCGAGAAGTTGCAAAACTAACCCCCGCCGCGCTCCCGCGTCAACCTGCGACGGCGGACCGCGGCGGTGGGCCGGATGCACCCAACGCGTTGCCAGGGGCACGATTACCCCTTTCGGGGCATCGGTACACGCACCGCCGCGTAAGGGTCCCGCCGGGACGGTCTACCCGCGGCGGCCCGTGTTGATGACGTTGATCTTGCGCACGCGCACCGGCGGGCACCCGTGCGACACCGCGTTGGACTGCGACGGCTGCCCCTTGCCGTCGTTGAAGGAGCCGCCCACGAAGTAGCTGCTCCGCCCCCCGATTCCGTCCACCGCGTTCCAGAACTCGGGGGTCCTCATCTGGTACGCCACGTCCTTGAGCATCCCGCCGACCTTGCCGTTTCTGATCTCGTGGAAGGTCTGCCCGCCGAACTGCGCGTTGTAGCGCTGCTGGTCGATGGAGTACGAGCCGCGCCCCTCGATCAGGATGCCGTCCTGCACGTCGCCCACCAGCTCGTCCAGCGTGACGTCGCGCTCCGGGTTGGGCATCAGGTTGACGTTGGGCATGCGCTGGAACTGCACGTCGCTCCAGCTCTGCGCGTACGAGTTGCCGTGGCTGCGCACCGGCTTCCCCTGCTGGCGGTACCAGTCCGCCAGCAGCGGCGCCTGCTCGCGCGTCGTCTGCAGGTCGTTGAGGATGCCGTTCTTGACGATCAGGTACTCGTCCGGCCGCACGCCCTCGTCGTCGTACCCCACCGTGGCCAGCGACCCGGGGGCGCTGCGCTCCGCCTGGATGTTGAAGTTGGCCGGCCCGTAGCGGAACTTCCCCAGGAAGTCCTGGATGGGACTGATGAACGACGTTCCCGCGAAGTTGGCCTCGTACCCCATGATGCGGTCCAGCTCGGTGGGGTGCGCGATCGACTCGTGGATCGTCAGGAAGAGGTGCGAGGGAAGGAGCACCAGGTCGAAGCGCCCCGGCTCCACCGGCTTCGCGGTGAGCTTCTTCACCGCGTCCTCCGCCCAGCGCGGCGCGTTCTCCGCCAGCCGCGATGCGCGCACGTGCTCGTATCCCAGCCCCATCGGCTGCACGTCGGTGGACATGCGCGTCTGGAAGTCGCTCCCGTCCGCCGACACCGCCGTGACGTTCATCTGCGGATACGACCGGTAGATCGTCTGCGTGATGTACGAGCCGTCGGTGTTGGCGTACGTCTTCTCCTCGCGCAGGAAGAACATCGACGAGGTGACGAAGCGGGCACCCTGCACCCGGAGCGCGGCCTCGTTGGCGCCCAGCAGCACCGCCACCTTTTCCTCGATGGGGATGTCGAACGGGTCGGTCTGGATCGGCGAGCGCCACGTCGCGTCGCGGTGCACCTCCGCGGGGGCGAGCTCCACGGGGCGGCGCAGGGTGGCCGCGCTGGCCCGCGCCTGCGACGCCGCCGACCGCGCCACACGCTCCACCTCCTCCAGCGTCAGGTCGCGCGACGCGGCGAACCCCCACGCCCCGTTGACCAGCGCCCGCACGCCGAACCCGAACGTCTCCCCGTCGTCGAACCCGGTGATGCGCCGCTCGCGCGTGGCGATGGACTGGCTGCGGTTGCGCGTGATGCGCACGTCCGCGTAGCTGGCGCCGGCCCCGCGCGCCGCATCCAGCGCCCGGCCGGTGAGCGCCTTGTAGTCCGGGTCGTCGTGCAGCTGCCCCGCGGCGCGGAGCTGCGACGGCGCGAGCGCCAGCGCGGCGCCCCCTGCGCTACGGAGGATGAACTCTCTGCGTTTCATGCGCGGAGCGTGGGTGCGGGGATCGTCTCTGGGATGCCCCGGATGATATCCCCGTCGTCGCCGGGGAGCAACGGGGGTGGGTAGAACGTGTGGGAGGTGGATGGTTGCAAGCGGAATGACTGAAACGCGTTGTGGCGCGGTGGGTAGAAACAGGGTTAGGGCTCCGCCGACACCCTCACCCCCCCGGCCCCCCTCTCCCAAACTGCTGGGAGAGGGGGGAGATCGCCGCCATCTGCGCGGTGTCTCCGTATTGGGAAACGCATCGATCCGGTAGGGGCGCGATTCATCGCGCCCGCCCTCGCCCCCACCTCGACCCCCGCCATTCGCACCGTCCCTGGTAGGGGCAGACCTGCGTGTCTGCCCGCCGCCTGCCCCACCTCGCCCCCCGCCGCCGCCACGAATCCCGTAGGGGCCGCCCCATGTGGCTGCCCGTGCCCGCCCCCGCGACGCACCCCGCCATCCCACCCATGCACGCATACGCCCCTCTCCCAGCAGTGTGGGAGAGGGGCAGCGAGGAACGAGCGGGGAGAGGGCGCCTACTCCTCCCGCCCCTGCTTCGGCGCGCCGATGGCGACGGTGAGCACCGTGCCCGCCGCCGCGATGCCGAAGCCGCCCCACACGATCTGCATGGCGTCGGCGTGGGGCATGTGGGTGTGGAAGGCGAAGACGACCAGGGCGCCCCCCGCGAGCTGCCAGAGGAGGCACACCGCCAGCACCACCAGCCAGCGCCGCAGGTCGCCGCGGCGCGCTTCGGACTCGGCGGACTGGCGCTCCTCGATCATCTTCTGGTACAGGTCGTCGCGAATCGGCATGGGTCGGCGCGGTGAGGGTTGGCGCGGGAAGATAACGCCATGGCGGCGGCGGGCGGGTTATGGATCGATGAGCATCACCCGCGGCTTGCAGGAAGCCGTGCATTCGCGCATAGTTGAAGCCTGCACGTGGCGCACCCTCCACCGCCGCCCTCCCTCGCGGCACCCTCCGGACGACGACCGATGGCCATACGCGAAGGACGCTGGGACTGCACCTCGTGCGGCGCCGTGGGCAACCCCGGCCGCCAGGTGAACTGTCCCGGCTGCGCGCTTCCCCGCCCCGACGGCACCCGCTTCTACCTTCCCGAAGACGCGCCCGAAGTCACCGACGCCGCCCAGCTCGCCCTGGCCCAGGCAGGCGCGGACTGGGTGTGCGAGCACTGCGGCGCCAGCGCGCACGCCACCGAGGCGGACTGCCCCGGCTGCGGGGCGCCGCGTGGCAGCAGCGACGCGCAGGACGTCCACGACTACGACATGGACGAGATCCCGCGCGACGGCAAGGAGCGGCGCACCGCCCCGCTGGCCGCCGCTGCGATCCCTCCGAAGCGCCGCTCGCCGTGGATGGGACGCGGCGTGCTGGCGGCCATCGCGGCGATGGTGTGGTGGATCTTCAGCCCGCAGGAAGTCACGGCCGTCGTGGACGCCAAGACGTGGGACCGCACTCTGGAAGTGCAGGCGTACCGCACCGTGCGCGAATCGGACTGGTCCGTGCCCTCGGGCGGGCGCCCGGTGCGCAGCTACCGCGCGATCCGCGATTACCGCCAGGTGCTGGACCACTACGAGACCAAGGAGCGGCAGGTCTCCGAACGAGTGCAGACCGGCACGCGCACCTACACCTGCGGCTCGCGCGACCTGGGGAACGGCCACTTCGAGGACCGCACCTGCACCGAGCCCGAGTACGAGACGCGCTACCGCACCGAGAAGTACCAGGACCCCGTGTACCGCAAGGAGCCGGTCTACGCCACCAAGCACGACTACGACATCGAGCGCTGGGTGCGCGACACCGTCCTCGCCGCCCGCGGCGAAGCAGACGAGCCCAGCGAGCCCGCCAATCCCGCGTGGCCCGTCACCCGCCTGCGCGAGCGCCAGCGCGAGGGCGCCCGCACCGAAAAGTACATCCTTCGCTTCCGCGAAGAAGACGGCGACACCTACGAAACTCCCGTCACCCTCGACCGCTTCCAGCAGCTCCGCGTGGGCGCTCCGGTGCGCATCAAGGTGAGCCGCGCCGGCGCGGTGGAGCTGCTGGGGATGGATAGTACGCGGGCGCGGTAGGCCCTCACCCCCGGCTCGTTACACTCGCCTGCCCCCTCTCCCGATAACGGGAGAGGGGGCTGAAGACGCCCACGCCCGCAAATCCAGGTAGGGGCGCGATTTATCGCGCCCACCGCCTGCCCCCGCCTCGACCCCCGCGCAACGCACACAACCCCCTAGGGGCAGCCTCACGTGGCTGCCCGTGCCGCCACGAGCCGCCCGCACGGATGCACGCAAACGCCCCTCCCCCAGGTAGTTATTGGGGGAGGGGCCGCGAGGTGACGAGCGGGGGTGGGGGCCCGCGATGCCGGCCCCTCACGCCCTCAGCGCCTCCACCGCGTGCGGCAACGCCAGCCGCGCCCACTCCTCGTAGGCGGCGCCAGAGGGGTGAAGGCCGTCGTCCACCAGCATGCGCGCGCCGGCGGCGCGGGAGGCGGGGGTCACGTCCACCCAGCGGGCGCCTGCGTGGGCGGCTTCGTCGCGCGCGATGGCGTTGAAGGCGTCGATCTCGCGGGCGATGGCGGCGCGGTCGCGGCCGGCGGCAAAGGGGGTGACGCCCCAGTCCGGGATCGAGAGCACCAGGACGCGGCGCGCCTCGTTTCCCGCGAAGCCGATCGCGCGCGCCAGCAGGAAGCGGAAGTGCTCGCGGTACTCCTCCACGGAGCGGCTGCGGTACTGGTTGTTGACGCCAACCAGCAGCGTGACCAGCGAGTACGCGCCCGCCGGGGCCGCCGCGTCGATGGCGGCGTCCAGCTCGTCCGTCGTCCAGCCGGTGCGGGCGATGATCTCGGGCGGGTCCAAGCGGATGCCCTGCTCCGCCAGCATCGCCGCCAGGCGCACCGGCCAGCGCTCGGCCTCCGCGACGCCCTCGCCGATGGTGTACGAGTCGCCCAGCGCCAGGAACCTCAGGGTGCCCTCATCTTGATCACCTTGGCCGCGGGAAGCGAAGTCCGGCCCAGCCAGCTCGTCCACCCCAGGCGCGGCTCGGCGCCGCGCTTGAGAGTGGAGCTGGGGACTTCGCCCGCGTCCAGCACGAGGCGGGCCGTGAAGTCCAGATCCGCGCCCGCGTAGAAGCGCGTCAACTCGCGCAGGGGGCGGTGCGCGTGGCCGTCCGGCAGGAAGGCGCGGTACTGCGCCAGCGTCAGCGGGCCTACGTGGAGCTGGAAGGCGGCGGACTGGTCCCAGAAGCGCGTGCCGAGCATCGCGTCGCTTCCCAGGCGATTGTTGCGGCCGCCGGGGCCGATGCGCGTGTGCTGATCGGGTTCCACGGGGAGCCAGCGCCCCTCGAACTGCCGCCCGCGGATGCGCACGCCGAAGTGGCTGGAGAGCATCCCCTCCAGCCCCGCCATGGAGCGTGGGTGCTGCGCCAGGAGCCCGGCGTGCGCTAGGACCCCCGCATCCGGCACCCCCTCCGGCTCCATGCGGCGGCGCAGGCTGGGCGCGCCGAGCCCGGCCAGCGGAAAGAGCGCGCGGGCCACCTCCGTCCCCTCGGGCGGGCTGAGGGAGAGGGCGATGCGGTTCTTTTTGCGGACGCCGTACGCCAGGCGCAGCAGGCGGTCGTTGAAGAGGTCCAGGAAGTCGCGGAGCGCGGGGTTGCTGCGCGAAGAGCGCTCCAGCACCAGCTCCGTGAACGGGTGCGGAAGCGGACCCATCACCCCCGCCAAACCCATGAAGTGCACGGACATGCGCGGCGGGGCACCCTCCACCGGGTTCCCGTCCTCGTCCGTGGCCTCGGTGATGGAGGCGATGTCGGTGGTGGGGAATGCGAGCCCCACGTGCGACGAGAAGCGCACCGCCCGCCGCGCGCCGGGACGCTGCCGGTCGCGGAGCCCTTCCAGCAGGCGGACGGCCTGCCAGAACTCCCAGCCGCCCGCCTCTCCGCGATCGAAGAGGAGGTCGGCTACAGGACGCTCTGCTCGCCCGTCAGCGGCGGCCATGTCTTCCACTCCTCGCCCGCCTCGGGTCCGCGCGCGATGGTCTGGGTGAACGAGTTGATGGGCGCGTACAGCCCCAGGAAGTGGCGCAGCACGGAGGCCAGCAGAAAGGCGCGCGTGCCGGCGAAGCAGGTCTCGTCGAAGGTGAGGGTGATCTCGGTGCCACGGCACATCCCCCGCCACTCGCCGTGCCCGGCGCGGCGCACCACGCGGCGGCAGTCGATGGCCGTGACGCCCGAGGCCTGCTGCTCCGAGCCGGGGCTGCCGTAGGCGCCGTTGTACAGCCGCAGCGTCTCCTGCAGCGAGCGCAGCCCCGCGGGCCCCTCCAGCGACAGGTGATTGAGCGAGAGCTGCGATACGAGGCGCCACAGCGTGGCGCCGGCCATGGGCGGGTCGCGCTGCGGCGTGGGGGTGTGCAGCACGGTGACGGCGTGCAGCGGCGCCGACTCCTCGATCTGCAGGAAGTGCCCCGGCGGAAGCTGCACCGCCAGGTGGCGGTTGGTGCACAGCGTGTGCGCCCACACCGTGCGCTCGGCCGGGAGGGCGGGGTTGAAGTCCAGGTCCACGAAGGAGAGCAGCACCTCCGTTCCCCCCACGCTGCGGATGGGGCTGGGGACGCGCCGCGAGTGCCAGTACGCGCGCGCCGGGCTGCCGTGCGAAAAGGAGTAGAGCGGCTGGTACTTCCCCGCCTCGTGCTTGGGATCGCTGGAGGACGACACTTTGAGGATGGTGTGCACCTCCGTGGTCGCCATGCGGCGCACGTCCGGCACCAGGCGGTACTCCGAGCGCCGCTCGTCCAGGCGGATCGGCTCGGTGAGGCGGTCGAAGAGGTTGATGATGGGGGTGCACCCGAGCTGGAACGACTCCGCGGTTACGCGCAGCCAATCCGGTGCCTGGCGGCGCAGCGGCACGATCAGCTCCCACTCCGCGCCCGGCGGCACCGCCCCGGCCAGGTTCGCGAACTCGGCGAAGAGAAACTTGCGCGGGTTGGCGAAGTACTCCTGCAGCAGGCGGTAGCCGGGGTGCGCGTGCTCGGGGGCGTACAGCATCGCCTCGTCGCGCCGGAAGCCGACGGGGCGCAGCGAATCGGCGGGGAGCGGGATCAGCGGTCCCTCCTCGCCCTCGCGCACGTACACGCCGCCCGCGTGGGCAAAGAGGAGCTCGTACAGCGCCGCGGCGCCGCGCAGCTCGTCGCCAAGGTAGAAGCGCAGGGTGTCCGGCCGCGCCGGGGGATCGCCCCAGCCGCGCATGCGGATGCGCAGGATGGTCTGGGTGCCGCGCGGCGCCGCCACCCGGTCGGCGGATTCGATGCCGGCGTACTTCACCTCGAGCGGCCAGAGCGTGACCGGGTAGCAGGTGCGGAAGCGGCAGAGGAGGCCGTCCGGCGTGTGCGCCACCAGCGGCGTCCCGCGGCGGATGCGGTGCCCCGTGGTCAGCTTCCCCTGCCCCTCCGCCACCCTGAAGCGCGCCACCGTGGTGGACGGAATGGGTGCCGTGTAGTGCGGGTAGAGCACCCCCAGCAGCGCCGCCGCCGCATCGGGGAACTCGTCGTCCAGCTGCTGCTGGATGCGCGCGGTGAGGTACGCGAACGACTCGATCAGCCGCTCCACGTGCGGGTCGGGCGACTCGTCGCCGCCCAGCTCCAGGCGCCGCGCCACGCGGGGGTGGGTGCGCGCGAACTCCGCCCCCGCCTCGCGCAGGTCGGTGAGCTCGGCCTGGTAGTAGCTGAGGAGGTCGCTCTCGCCGCGCCCCCTCACCGCGCGCCTCCACCGTACGATCCGGTCATCTCCAGCTCCACGAAGCTCACCTCCTCCACCACGTCGCCCACCACCATCTGGGCGTGGATGCTCACGCGCAGCCCGCGCTCGCTCCCGGCGTCGTCCACGGTGGCGCGGGCGTTCCGCAGGCGCGGCTCGTACGCGGCCACCGCGCGCTCCACCTCGGTGGCGAGCTCGCCGCGGGCTACGGCGTCGCGGGTGTACAGGTGGCTGAAGTCGGCGAGGCCGTACTCCAGCACGGTGCGGGGGCGGGCCGCGGCCACCTCCGCGGGGACGGGGCACCGCGTGTTCAGCAGGCGCTGCAGCTCGCGCCGCACGGACAGGTGAAGCCCCTCGCGGTCCAGCACGCGCACGGGCTCCTCCCCCTCGGCCGCTTCTTCCTGTGGCAGGAAGAAGCGGTCGAAGAGGAGGGCACGCGCGCCGCGGGTGTGACCCGGCTCGCGCAAGCTACAGGACCTTGTTCGCGCCCACGTCCCAGCTTCCGGAGACGGTGCCGGCGGCGCCGCTCTCTTCCTTTTGGGCCGTGTAGTCCCACTTGATGGAGGCGTAGTTGAGCGACACGCTCTCCACCGGCTTGTCGCCCCCGCCGCCGCCCACCGACACGGAGGAGATGACGACCCCCTCCATGGTGTAGATGATGAGCGGGATCACCGCGCCCGCGTCGTTGCGGCCGATGGTGATGGTGACGGTCTTGAGGTTGGTGGCCTCGCAGCACTTCTGGTTGAGGAGCGGGCTGGCCTTGTCCAGGTACTTCGTCACGTGGAAGTCCTGGTGGATGGGCCGCCCGGAGGTGCGCTCCGTGTTGCTCACGTCACCGGTCACCTGCTGCGACACGCCGTGGCTGTACGACATCAGCTCGATCTGCTCCGCGAAGCCGTTGAGCTGGCTGGTGCCGGGTACGCCTGCGATCTTCATCATGATTACGTCGGGCATGGGTCCTCGTGTTGGTTGGGTTTGGGGGGAGGACGGAAGTGCTGAGTCCTAAGTGCCAAGTGCCAAGTGCCAAGTGCCTAGTGCCTAGTGCCTAGTGCCTAGTGCCTAGTGCCTAGTGCCTAGTGCCTAGTGCCTAGTTAGGGGTGCCCCCGGTGTCATCCAGAGGGAGCCCCGCCCAGACCAGCGCCCGAGATCGGTGCCGAGCCCCTGCGGCGACCAAAGGATCTAGCCGGCGAGGCAAGAGGGCCGCATCGCCCCGCCGTCCCCTCGGAACGCGCAGTAGATCCTTTGCTCCGCGCCACACTGCGGAGCCGGGGAAGGGCCGGAGGGGCGCGTCGCGCAGGATCACAGAAAACGGGTGCAACCCGCTCGCTGCCCCTCTGCGCCTCCCCTGCACTGCCGTTACTGAGCACCTGGCACCAGGCGCTTGGCACTTCCGTTACGCCGCCGGCTGCGGAAGCTCCGCCACCAGCCGGATCGACGCCGTAAGCTCTTCCAGCTGGAAGTGCGGGCGCAGGAAGACGGTGGCGTTGTAGCAGCCCGGCTTGCCGCCGATCTCCGTGACGTCCACGCGGGCTTCGCGCAGGGGGAACCGCGCCTTGGCCGACTGCGGAGCGTCGTCGTTCAGCAGCACGTACTGCGCGATCCAGCCGTTCAGGTACTTCTCGATCTCGCCGCGCGTCTGGAAGCTCCCCACCTTGTCGCGCATCATCACCTTGAGGTAGTGCGCGAAGCGGGAGGCGGCCAGCACGTACGGAAGCGAGGCCGAGAGGCGCGCGTTGGCCGTGGCGCTGTCGGTGAGGTACTCCACCGGCTGCTGCGTGGTGGCGCCGCCGAAGAAGGCCGCGTACGACTCGCCCTTGCAGTGCACCAGCGAGATGAAGCCCAGGTCGCTCAGCTCCTTCTCGCGCCGGTCCGTGATCGACACCTCGGTGGGGCAGATCATCGCCGAGTCGCCCGAGAGCGTGTCGAAGGTGTGCACCGGGAGGCCGGCCACCCGGCCCCCGCCTTCCACACCGCGGATCGCCGCCGTCCACTTGTACTTGGCGAAGGCGTCGGTGATGCGCGCCGCCAGCGCCCACGCCGCGTTCCCCCACAGGAAGCTGTTCGGCTCCTCCACGCGGGGACGCTGCTTGTCCTTCTTCTTCTCCTTGTCGCTGCGGTACTCGGCTTCCTGCGCGTGGATGTCGTTGGTGTACACGTTCTCGGTGTACTCGAAGCCCTCCACCGGGTTGTTGACCGGGTGGTACGGCCGGCGCAGCAGGAAGCGCGGCAGCACCAGCGCCACGTAGCGCGAGTCCTCGCTCTTACGGAACTCGCGCCACTCCGCCATCTCGGTGGTGTCGAGCGCCTTGCGCAGGTCGCGCGGAATGCCCAGCTCCGTAAAGGAGTCCAGGTCGAAGAGCGCCGGCGACGCGGCGGCCAGGAACGGCGCGTGTGCCGCGCCCGCCACCGACGCGATGCGGCCGAGCATCGCCACGTCCGGCGCCTTGCGGCCGAAGTCGTACGCACCCACCAGCACCGAGTACGGGTGCCCGCCAAAGGTGCCGTACTCCGCCTCGTACAGCTTCTTGAAGAGCTGGCTCTGGTCGACGTCCACCGCCTTCTCCAGGTCCTTGGCCAGCTCGTCCTTGGTGACGTTGAGGACGCGCAGCTTCAGCATCGTCCCCGTCTCGCTGTTCTGCACCAGGTACGCGAGGCCGCGCCAGGTGGACTCCAGCTCCTGGAACTTGGGGTTGTGGAGGATCGCGTCCAGCTTGCGCGAGATCTCCTCGTCGATCTGGCGGATGCGCTCCTGGATGAGGGCGGCGGTGTGCTTGTCGCCGTCCGCCTTGATCTTTTCGCTCTGCACCTCGCCGGTGAACTTGGAGAGCAGCCGCTCGGCCGACTCGGTGTTCTGCTTGTCGCGCACCAGCTTGCCTTCGCTGATGATCTGGTCGAGGATCGATGTGGTGCCGGCAGCGGCGGTCGCGCCGCCCGCCGTCTTGGTCTCGGGCATGGGATGTCTCGTGGGGAAAAGGGTGGGTGGAGCGGGCTCAGGCCGCGGGCGGCTCGGGCGCGGGGGCGGGGGCGCGCTTGGCGAGCTCTTCGCTCAGCGCCTTCACGTCGTCCGCGCTCGCCAGCAGCTTCTGGAGCCGCTCGTCCAGCGCGTCGTTGCCGTCCAGCTTCGCCAGCAGGTCGTTCAGGTCGGTGCGCAGCTGGAAGAGCTCCTTGAGCCCGTCCACCTTGGTCACCAGGCTCGCCGGGCTGAAGTCGTCGATCCCGGTGAGCGGCGGGATGTTGGCCACCACGCTCCCCTCGGCGTCCTTCAGCTCCAGCCCCGGAGCGACCTGCTTCATCACCGAGTCCAGGTTGCCGCTGTCGATCTCCACGAACTTGCGGTCCTTGAGCTTGGTGGCTTGCGGGTTCCCCGAAAGGTCGGCCAGGATCCCCACGACGAGCGGAAGCTCCTTCTTCTCCGATGCGCCGCCCGTCTCCACGTCGTAGGTGATCTGCACGCGCGGGGGGCGGTTGCGGTCCAGCCAGTGCTGGGTGCTCTCTTTTCCTGCCATGGTGGTGCTCCTGGGGTGTGGCGTTGGGCACACCCCGCTCGGGGTGGGCGGTGTGGCCGGGCGGGTGCGCCCGGCGGTGGGACTATCCCTACTTCCCCTGCGGCTCGTGCATGCCGAGCAGCAGGCGCAGCGTCTTCAGGTCGTAGCCGTCGCGCGCGAACTCCAGCAGCAGGTCGCCCAGCGACATCCCGCCCCACGCCACGGCGCGGTTCACCAGGAACGGGGTGGGCGAGTGGGGCTCGGTGCGAATCAGGTAGTCGGCGGCTTCGCGGAGCTGCCGGTACGCCTCGTCGCGGCTGGCGATGCTGCGGCGCACGCGGGGCGTGCCGTCGCTGATCTCGATGTCCATCGTGGGCTCCGGGGTCTGCGGCTCGGGGCGGGGCGCGCCCTCGTCTTCTTCGGTGGCCGGCTTGTCGGCCAGCACCTGCTGCGTCCAGTCGCGCATGGCGGCCGTGGTGTCGGCCAGCCGCGCCAGCGTGGGGGCGTCGCGCCCCTGGCGTGCCTCCAGCGTGGCGCGCAGGCGGGCGCACGCCTCGGCCACGCGGTCCAGCTCCAGCACCAGCGCCTCGTAAAAGGGACGCGGGGTGAGGGTGACGCTGGCCGAGACGCGCGAGCGGGTGGGCCTGGACGCCTCCTGCGGATCGGGCGCGTTCGTCCCCTTCCCCTCCGGGCGCGGGGCCTCCTCGCGGCGCAGCGAATCCCGCCAGTCGTTCCACGAGTACGGCTGCGCATCGGAAGCCTGCGGGGCGCTGATGTGCACCGAGGCCAGCGTCCACGAGACGCGCTCGTTGATCCAGTGGAAGACCCCGTCGCGCACCTCCGGGTCGTCCTCTTCCAGCGCGGGGTGGAGGTGCTCCCACAGGTCCTCGCACAGGGCGTGGAGGACGCGCAGCCCCTCCGCCGCGCCGGCCGCGCCGTGCAGGTGGATCCAGGCTTCCATCAGCCAGGCCGCCACCATCAGGTCCTTGGAGCGCGTCTCCAGGATCTGGCGGGCCAGCTGCTCGGCCAGCCGCCAGTCGGCCCGCTTCAGCTCCGTCTGCCAGGCGCCGCGGGGCGTGGTGGCGTCGTCCGCGCGCCGCGCCTCGCGCAGCTGGGCGAAGAGGGGCTCGTTGCGGATGGGGACGCCCCCCGGCGTCTCGCCCGGTATGGGCGTGGCCAGGCGGACGACGTCCGTCACGAATGTCCCCTGCGTGTCGCGGCTCACGGGTAGAGCACCGTTTCGGGGGCGCCGCGGCCCAGCGCGGGCGCGGCGGTGGGGAAGTCGGGTAGCACCATCTCGGCGCCGCCGGCGGGGCTGCGCAGGCGGACGCGCACGAAGACGCGCGCCGCCGGGCCGCGCACCGAGTCGCCCGCCAGCGTGGGGACGTTGAGGGCGACGGTGTGGCGCACGCGGGAGGGGGGCACCCCCAGCTCGCCCGGCGTGGCGGCGAACTGGCGCAGCATGCGGAGCATCCCCCACTCCCCCGCCCAGGTGACGGAGAGGAGCTGGTCGCGGACGCGCGCGTTCGCGGGGAGCCCCGCGGGCGACGGGCGCACCGGCGACCCCTCGGCCCAGCGCAGGCCCAGCCGCACCGCGTCGCCCGGGCTCCACTCGGCGGCGACGCCCGCGGAGTCGCGCAGCGAGAGGCGGGTGTCGCCGATCTCCATCGTCCAGTCCGCCACCTGGTCGCCGCCGGCCTCGCGTGCACGGTGGGCGCGCAGCTCCGCCACCACGCGGAAGGCGGCGCTCCCGGTGGTGTCCGAGCCCAGCATCGGCTCCAGGAAGTGGCGCACCTCGTCCAGCTGGGCAAAGAACTCCGCCTGCGCGGTGCCGGGCCCGGCCACCCCGCCCGCGCCGCGCAGGATCCCCTGCCGCACGGTGGGCATCCGCTCGTAGAGGCGGAAGAAGGCGCGCACCTGCTCGGGGTCCGCGTCGTTGGCGGGATCGCCGGCGGCGGAGGCGGCGAAGGGGAAGCGGCCGGCGAGGGTGGTGTTGAAGGCGCGCCGCAGCTCCTCGTAGCCGCCGGTGGTGGCGCCCGCCGTGATCTGCCGGCAGCGGGCGAAGAGGGACGCGCGCAGCGCCTCGCGCCGCTGCGCGAAGAAGTCGCCGGTGCCGCGACGCGTCCCCATGGTGGCGATGCAGTTCCCCAGCTCCACCGCGTCCATCCCGGTGCGGATGAAGCTTTCCAGCGCCGCCAGCGTGTTCCCCGGCTTCTTGGTGTCGTAGCCGTCCAGCGTCTCCACGATCCCCCGCCAGCGCGCCACCGTGGCGGGAAGGGGGCGCCCCGCCAGGTAGTTCTTCATCCCCGGTGTCTCCAGGCCGGCCAGGATGGGGGCGGCGTACGTCACGGCCAGGGCGCGAATGCGGGCGCGCTCGGCGGCCAGGTACTCCTCCAGCGCGTCCATGTCCTCCACGCCGAAGGCCGCGGGGGCCACGGGCCTGGCGCCGCGCCAGGTGGAGAAGTCGGGGTCGCGCGGGGTGTAGGCGCCGCTCGAGTTCAGCAGCCCGTCCACCTCGTTCAGCAGCTCCACGGCGTCGCGCAGCCCCAGCTCGCTCACCTCGTGGTGCACGGCCTGCAGCCCCGCCTCGTCCAGCGCGGTGGCGAGCCGGTCCAGCCGCGTGGCCGCGGGACGGTGCGCGGCCACGCGCATGGCGACGGCGCGCTCGCGCCCGGCCGCGCCGAAGGAGGCGGGCGCGGGGGCGCTGGTGCGCGCGCGGCGCACGGCGGAGGAGACGGAGCCCTCCAGCTGCACCCTGGCCAGTCCGTGCACCAGCCGCCGCGAGCCGCCGGGGAGCGCCGCCACGTCCTTGCCCACGAACTCCGCGTACTCCTGGTGCATGGCCAGCGCGTCGTCCAGCCCGCGCACGTCCCATGCGGGAACCATCCCCCTGGCGGGCGCCTCCTCCGCCATCGGCACGCGCGCGCCGCCCTGCGCGAAGCGGCGCCCCTGCAGCGCGCCCAGCGCCTGCCGCAGCGCCATCGCGGAGCGGGAAAGCCCCGTCTCCGCCGCGGCGCCCGGGGCCGCGCCGTCGGTTGCCAGGGTGGCGCCGTACGTGTGCATCAGCGACTCGGCGCCGTTCAGCTTTTCCGTGCGGACGCTCTCGAAGCGCGGCGGGAAGAGCTCGCGGAACTCGGCGCCGCGCACCGCGGCCGAGTCGGGGAGCGACTCCAGCAGCTTGAGGATGCGCGGCGGCAGCTTCGCGGAGGGGTCCAGCCAGTACGCGTCCTCCTCGGGAACGTAGCTGCGCACCTCCGCCATCTCCTGGCTGAGCTCGCGCAGGACGTCCAGGTCGGGGGCCGCGCCGTCCAGCCCGGCGTCCTCCACCCGCCGCGCCAGCAGGCGCACGCGCCCCAGCAGCTCGTCGTACACGCCGCGCACCACCTCGTCGGCCACCCTCAGCCCGATATGGGTGTGGTTCCCGATGTCCAGCGGCTCCGCGCGCGCCCTGCCCAGCGCGCGCCTGAAGAAGCGGTTGCCCTCCGCGTGGTTGGCGAAGCGGGCCGGCTCGCCGAAGACGTACGACACCAGCTCGCGCAGGTCGTCCACGTTGTTGTCGTGGGTCCGCGCGAGGCGGCGATAGCGCCGCATGTTGAGCCCCAGGTCGCGCAGCTCGACGATGTACGCCGTGAGCCCCGCCGTGCCGCCGTCCACCGCCTTCCTCACGGCGCTCTCCTGCCCCGGCGTGTACGCGGCGAAGCGGTCCTCGCGGGGAAGGAGGTAGTTGGCGCGCGACCGGAGCGAGTCCGCCATCACCGGAAGGATCACCTCGCCGATCGTTCCGCCCAGCGTGTTGCTCACCCGGCGCCGCACGGGGGAGACCCACGAGGTCGGCATGAAGACGGACCAGAAGCGGCCCGGCCGCACCCCCGCCATGTGGTCCAGCAGCTCGGAGACGGCCACGTCGCGGCGGCCGGCGCCCCCCTCGGCGAGCGGACCCAGGTCCTGGTGCACGCGCTTCAGTTCGCCGGTCAGCCGCACCCCCTCGCGCTTCACGTGGAGGTACCCCCACGCCAGCCCCGGCAGACCGATGAGCAGCATCGCCACGATCAGCGCCTGCGACACCACCACCGCGCGGTCGCGCGCCATGCGCGTGCCGAAGATGGGGCGCACCAGCCCGCGCTCCGCGAACACCTTCTTCTCCAGCAGGTGGCGCAGGAAGATGGGCCGGGGGCCGTCCGGGAGCGGGTGCTCCTCCGGCTCCGCCGTGGCGTCTGGGCGGGCGGGGGCGGGCGGGTCCGCCATCCCGGTGAAGTAGACGCCGCGCAGGGAGAACGTCTCGTGGTAGACGCTCTCCTTGAACAGCTCGTTGAGGTAGACCTTGAGGTGCGGAAGGGTGGCGCGCAGCTCCTCGGGGAAGCGGAAGATGTCGTCCGGGTCCCTGCTCTCGGCCAGCACCTCGGCCTGTACGCGGTAGAGCTGCGTCCCCAGCTCGTCGTACGCCTCGTCCAGCCACGACGGCGCGAACGCCGCGTCCGCCGAGTGGGGCGACGACCACCCGAAGATCTGGTCGCGCACCCGCGCCGGGAGGGCGTCCGCCAGGGCGTTCCACCCGGGGATGTCGTCGCAGCGGGTGACCAGCACGTACACGGGAAACTTGAGCCCCAGCACCCGCTGCGCCTCGCGCAGCCGCGCGAAGGCGGCCTCGCCGCGGGCGGCCACCCGCTGGCGCGCGCCCTGGCCCATCAGCATGGAGGCGGGGATGGCGAGCACCACCCCATCCAGAGGCCGGGCGCCGCGGTGCAGGCGCAGGAGGCGGAGAAGCGTCCGCCACCCCGCGTCGTCGGCGGGCCGGCCGTTGCGGCCGGCGAAGTAGCTTCCCGCCACGTCCAGCGCCACGCCCTGATTGAAAAAGGTCCAGCGGCACCCCGCCTTGGTGGAGAGCGGGTCCTCGGGCGCGGGCGGAAAGGGGCGCTCCAGCCCGGCGGCGGCGAGGGCGGTGGTCTTGCCGGAGTCCGGCTCGCCCAGCCAGAGGATCCACGGGATGCGGTAGCGGAAGTCACGGTCCGGGACGTAGCTGCGCAGCGTCTGGAGGGCCGCGCGAAAGGAGCGGGCCAGCTCCGCGGGGGCGGCGGCCGGGCCCTCGCCGGGAGCGGCCGCGTCCGTCTGGGCGGCGTGCTCGGCGGCCCCGGCGCGGCGCTGCGCCAGGTACAGGTAGCCCACCACCCCCAGCGTCACCAGGAAGGCGCCACCCAGCAGCCAGCCGCTCACTGCGTAGAGCCACGCCGCGAAGCCCGCCATCGTCACCTCCCCCCGGCGTCGGCGCGGTGGTTGAGCTTCTCCACCGCCGCGCGGCTCGTTTCCACGCCGCCCGCCGCGGTGCGCCAGAAACCGTGCGAGATCGCCAGGTACAGCATCACCGCCGCCGCCAGCGCCGTCAGCCAGCGCCGCGTGGGCGGAAGTCGGTCGGGCGCGGCGTCGCGGGCCGTGTGGCGGTACGCGTTGGCGAAGACGGGGCGGTCGCTGCGCAGGGCGGAGCGCGCGTCGGGGTACACGAAGGCGAAGAGTCGCCTGCGGTAGCTCTCGATGCGCTCCCCCGCGTCCACCCGGTCGCGGAAGCGGCCCTGGAAGCGGAGGGAGAGCACCATCAGGTACACGGCGCCCAGCGGCCGGCGCAGCGGGTCCGTGCGGGCGAGGAGCTCGTCGATCATGGTGAACAGCCGCTCGCCGCCCACGTAGGTGCCGAACAGGGCGGCCTCCAGCAGGTGGTCGGCCCAGGCCTGGCGCCCGTCCCAGTTGATGCCCAGGAAGACCTCGTCGGCCAGGGTGGCCATGGCGTACTGCGCGTCGCGGTACGATTCCGCGCCCCAGTCGCCGCCGCGGCGCCCGGCCTCCGCTTCCTGGCGGCGCAGCTTGCCCAGCAGCAGGTCGCGCACGCGGGTGGCGCGCAGGGCGGCGTCCTGCGCCGGGCCCGCCGCGCCCGGGCCGGGGTTCGCCTCCACCTCGTGCTTGCGGCGCAGCACGTCTGCGTAGAACTGGCGGAACGCGATCACCAGGAACGGATCGTCGCGCTCGCCGTCCTCCGGCTGGAAGGGATCGGGGTGCTCGTCCTCCGGCAGACCGGTGAGGGTGCCTGGGCCGGGGATGTAGACGCGGTCGCGCCGTGCGGTTTCCATGGGCGGGCTCAGACCGTGTAGAGGTTGGCGGCGGCGGGGCGGCGGTCTCCCGCCGGATCGCCCGGGTGCGTGATCACCAGCGGTCTGCCCGGGATCACGTCGGCGCCGTCGGCCTTCACCCTGAAGAGCACCTCGCGCCTCCCGGGCGCCATCTTGAGCCGCGCCGTGTCGGTCACCCGAACCCGCTCCGCGCCGGGCACGCGCCTCACCCGGAGCTCCGCCAGCCGCTCTTCGGAGCCGATGGTCGCTTCCTTCATCCACGCCGCCGCGGCTTCCTCGGTCGAGCCCTCCGCGGCCAGCAGGCCGATGACCAGCCCGCCCGGGCGCAGCCACTCCTCCTCGAGGACGGGGAGGCGGAACCCTCCGCCATGGATCTGGAAGCGGTGCGTCTGCCGCGTCTCGGCCATCGTCTTCAGGAGCCCGGAGGCGAACTCCTCCACCCGGGCGAAGGAGGCGCCGAGGTTCTCGTGGTCGTACGCCCCGAAGTCGGGGGGAACGACGGGCGCTCCGGCACCCGCCATCCATCCCGCGAAGGTGCAGAGCGCGTGGTACAGCGTGAACGGGTGGGCGCGCGCGCTCTTGATCACCGCCTCGAAGGGGGGGAGGGCGCCGGCCATCACCCGGATCGAGCGGTGTACCGCGTCGGAGGCGACGCCCCGCTGCGCGAGGTCGTTGGCCCGGTTGCGCGTCTTCTGCGCGAGCTCGCCGCACAGCTCGTACGGGGCGCTGCCGGCGGAGCAGCGGAGGAGCGGAGGGACGTACGACTCCAGCACCATGAACGCTTCTTCCACCACCCGCACCTCCGCCACCGGCAGCGCGACGTAGTCGTTCCCCGGCCGCGGGCCGGCCGCCAGCCGCAGCACGGGGCGCGCGCGGCGCACGCTGATCTCCTCGCCCGTGTACTCGTCGATGGCGCGGTCGCCCTCGGTGGGCGCGGTGCGGTGGTTGCTTCCGTGCCAGCGCTCGCCGGGGCCGCGCCGCGCGGGTACCGTCAGCCACACGCGCACGGGGCCGGCGCGCGCCGTCTTCTCGTGCGGGCTCAGGTCCACCTCCAGCCTCTGGTCCGCGTAGTGGTGCACGGCCAAGCCGTCCGGCATCACGGCCTCCAGCGTGTGTACGCGCAGCACCTTGCCGGGGAGCTGCGCCTTGTCCCACTTCAGCCGCACGATTCCCCAGTGGTAGGGGGTGTCCAGCCCCAGGTGGTAATGCAGGAGCTCCTCCTGGCGCTGCGCTCCCTGCTGGAAGTGCTGCGGGGAGAGGAGCATCCCGTCCTCCCACAGCACCGCCTCGGGGATGTCGTGCAGCGAATTCGTCGGATTGGGCAAAGCGGGGCTCCAGAAAAGAAAACTGCGGCCTCACACAGAGACACAGAGTGGAACGGCAAGAGGGGAAGACGGGAAATTCGATATCTTCCTCTCCGTCCTTGTTGTTTTTCTCTGTGGCTCTGTGTGAAATGCCGTTAGCGGCGCATGGGTGCCGCGACGGTGACTTCTTCGGCGCCCAGGACGACGTGGGCGGTGCGCAGCGGATCGATGCGGAGGCGGTGGTCGCCGGGGGCCAGGTAGTCCGCGAAGACGAAGGCCGCGCGCGCGCCCCTGCGCCGAAAGGGGAAGCGGTGCACCGGGACGCGCTGCCCCGGCACCAGCTCCCACGAGACGCTGCGGAAGCCGCGGGGGTGGTCGCGCGCGATCTGCGGCTTGCGCGTGAACCACTGGCGCGCGGTCAGCTCCGCCGCCTGCGCGGCCAGGGCCTTGTCGTAGATCACCACCAGGTCCACCGGGATCGGCGTATCCGCGTTGGCCATCGAGTCGGCCCGGATGGACACGGTGCGCGTCTTCAGCGAGCTCCGGCATCCTGCGCCCGCGAGCAGGGTCGCGGCGAGCGCGGCGGCGGCCAGGATGCGGGCGGCCCTCAACGCGCCTCCACGGCGAGCGCCTGCGGACCGCCGGGGGGGTCCGCGCATCCCGCGCTCGCTCCCGCGCCCATCCCGGCCAGGAAGAGGAGGATCCCCACCACCGCGGCCCCGGCGAAGATGCCGGCCGCCTCGCCGCGGGTCAGCACCAGGCGGATCTCCCGAGCGCGCGCCGCCATCTCAGGGCACCAGCGTGGTGAACTGGCCCGGCACCGCGATCTGGATCACCCCGCCCCAGTTGCACATCAGCTTCGACGTGTTGTTGAGCGCGGGCATGTTGCCGATCATCACCGTGGGCGCTCCGACGATCCACGGAGCCGCGGTCGCGGGGATGCAGGGCATGGGGGTCAGCACTCCCAGCGCGGCCGCCGTTGCCGCCGCCACCATCGGGTTCGCGGGGGAGTTGCACATGGCAAAGGGCGCGACGTTCAGGATGGGTACGTGGTCCATGATGGTGGCCGCGGGCGGGCCCCCGGCGAGCGTCCGGTTTGTGGGCAGCACCACCAGAGACGAGGGCGCCGCCCCGAAGCTGCACTGCATCATCGCCCCCATGCACACGAGCTGGCCCATCGTTCCTTGTCCCGGTTCAACGGCGTAGGAGAACGCGCTTCCACAGCGGCGGCTTCTTCTTGCGGTCCACCACCTTCCCGTCCTCGTCGTACTCCACCGGCTCGCCCGCCGGCTTCCCCGCCGCGAACCACTCGCGCCGCTGAATGCCTCCGCGGTCGTGGTAGGCGAGGACCTCCCCCTCCAGCTCGCCCGCCACGTAAGCGGCGCGCACGCGGACGGCGCCGCTCGGGTAGTAGTCGATCGTCTCTCCCTCCTGCACCCCGCCCACGAACTCCGCGCGACGGATCAGCCGCCCCTGGTCGTCGTAGAATTCCGCGGCGCCTTCCAGCACGTCGGCCACGTAGGGAAGGCGGCTCTCCAGCGTGCCGTCCGGGCGGCGGGTGAAGGCGTCGCCCTCCTTGAGCCCGTCCCGGTAGGAGGTCGTCCAGCGCGGGAACCCCGCATCGTACGCCACCGCCTCGCCGTGCATCGCGCCAGCCGAGAAGGGGATGCGCTGGGCGACCTCGCCCTCCTTGTCAAAGAGCACCATCTCGCCATGCAGCTTTCCCGCGGCGTAGGTGGCGCGGAGGACCGGGGTGCCGTCGGCGGCGTAGGTGGAGCTCTCCCCTTCCAGCACTTCGCCGCGCAGGTGCACCACCTCGCGCACGGCGCCGTCGTCGTGGCGCAGCACGACCTCGCGCAGGGGCTCGCTCAATTCAGCTTGAGGAGGCTTCCCTTCACCGCCGTGATCCCGCTGCTCTCCACCGAGGTGGAGGCGTTGGACTTGGCGGTGAGGGCGGCGTCGGCGGCCAGGTCCACGTTGAGGCCCTTGAGCGTCAGCCCCGTGCTCGCCTTGATGGTGGCGTCCAGCCCCTCGGCGGCCAGCGACATCGCCGCCTTCAGCTTCAGCCCCTGCTGCGACTCGATGGTGACGGACCCCGTTGCCTTGATGACCAGGTTCCCCGTTACGTTCAGCGTGTAGTCGCCCGTGCACGACTGGGTGAACTTGGCGCTGTTGTCGTGCGTCTCGTCGCCGGTGACGGTCACGGCGCGCTTGCCGCCCACGGTGTGCGTCTCGTCGCCCTTGGTCACGTCGACCGTGCGCTTCCCCTTGCTCACCGTCAGCGCCTCGTCGCCCTCGGAGACGGTGACGGTGCGCTTCCCCTTGGCGACGGTGAGCGCCTGGTCGCCCTCGGAGACGGTGAGGGTGCGGGCGTTCTTGACGGTGTGCGTCTCGTCGTGCTGCACGTCGATGGTTCGGTCGTTCACCACTTCGACCTTCATGTCCTTTCCCGCGTGGACAAAGATCTCTTCCGAGTCCTTGAGGTCCTGGAAGCGGAGCTCGTTGTACGCGGTCCCGGCCTTGGAAGACTTGCTCTTGACGGTGCTCTTCGTTCCGTCGTCCGGCAGCGTGTAGGGGACGGTCTGCTCGGCGTTGTACACGGAGCCGGTGATCAGCGGGCGGTCCGGGTCGCCATCGAGGAACGACACCACCACCTCCTGCCCGATGCGGGGGATGAAGACGCTCCCCCACCCCTGCCCCGCCCACCCCTGCGCCACGCGCACCCAGCACGACGAGTTCTCGTCGCTCTTCCCTTTGCGGTCCCAGTGGAACTGCACCTTTACGCGGCCGTACTTGTCGGTCCAGATCTCCTCGCCGCTCTTCCCAACCACCAGCGCCGTCTGCGTGCCGGGGATGGAGGGCTTCCGTGAGGCGAGCGGGGCGCGAAAGGGGACGGCCTTGGGGAACGCCTCGAACTGGTTGCCGTACTCCTTTTGCGTGGCGTGCATGGAAAGGGACAGGACGACGTACTCGGCGTTCAGCTCCGCGCGCCCGTGCCCGGCCAGGGTGAAGGCGAATCCCGCCGTCATCGCGCGGCAGCTGCTCTCGCCGTTGAGGCGCTTGGCGGTGGCCTCGAAGCTCTCCAGCCGCAGCTTCGCCACGCGCTCCCCCGCATCCGTGGCCGCGAAGCCGCCGGGGTAGTCGAAGAGCTCCATCGTCCCCGCGGCGCCCTCCACCGTCACGGCCAGGTTGGTGGAGGGGGTGAGGAAGGAGAAGTCGTCCAGCGTGTACTTCCCCGTGGTCACCTGCCGCTCCCACGTGCAGTGCGTCACCACGTCCTCCAGCTCGGCGGAGGTGGCGGTCTGCGAGTAGCGGGCGGTGGCCAGGCCCGGGGTGGCGGCATGGGCGTCCGCGTCGTCGGCCAGCACCAGGGTGTGCACCCCGTCCGCGTGCTCAAAGAAGTAGAAGATCCCCTCCTCCTCCATCAGCCGCGTCACGAACTGGAACGCCGTCTCCCGGTACTGCACGCAGTACTCGCGCGCCGTGTAGGTGGCGGTGAGGGCGCTGCGGCGGTCGGTCACGGCCAGCTCGTCCAGCAGCGCCTCGATGATCTGCGGCGCCGTCTGGTTCTGGTAGATCCGGCAGTCCGCCGCCAGCGTCGCCAGCCACAGCTTGGGGACCAGCTCCGCGTGGTAGACGGTGCCGCGCGATCCCGTGCCCGCCTGCCTGAAGCGCGCGACGATGCCGTGGATGATGCGCGTTCCCCCGTCCGCCAGCGCGATGGTGACCGTCGCCCCCTCGCCCACCACGCTGTCGAAGGAGAGATCCGCATCCTCCGACACCATCTCCAGCGTGTAGCGAAAGAGGGCGGAGATCCGCTCCTCGCCGTGGATGGCGAGCGGCACCAGCTTGTCCGCCCCCAGCGGCGTGCTGACCTTGAGCTGCAGCCCGTTCTGGGTGAGCGGCATCGTCTTACGCCGGCACGAGGGCGGTGAGGGGGCGGAATACGAAGCGCCCCGCGTCGTCCAGCGACAGGTGCACGGCTTCGACGGCGGCGCCCTCGGCCATCCGCTCCAGCACCACCACGCTCAGCTCGGGGAGCACGGACTGCGTGAGGATGTGGTCCACGTTGCGCGCCCCGCTGTCCACCTCGGTGCAGCGCCCCGCGATCGCGGCCACCACCTCTTCGTCGTAGGTCAGCTCCGCGCGGTGCGCCTCCCAGAAACGGCGCTGCACCTCGGCCAGCTTCAGCTCCGCCACCTCGCGGATCTCCGCGTCGCCCAGCGGAAAGAAGGGCACGACGGTGAGGCGGCCCAGAAAGGCGGGGCGGAAGCGGCGCAGCAGGTTCGGGCGCAGCAGCTCGGCGAGCTCGTCTGCGTCCGGCCGCTCCTCGCGGGCGCACGCCTCGGCCACGGCCTCGGAGCCCACGTTGGAGGTGAGGAAGATGATGGTGTTGCGGAAGTCGACCGGCGTCCCTTCGCCGTCCTCCAGCGTCCCCTTGTCGAAGACCTGATAGAAGAGCTCCATCACGTCCGGATGCGCCTTCTCAACCTCGTCCAGCAGCACGACGGAGTAGGGGCGGCGGCGCACGGCCTCGGTGAGCACGCCGCCGGTGCCGTAGCCCACGTAGCCCGGCGGCGACCCCTTGAGCCCGCTGACGGAGTGCGCCTCCTGGTACTCGCTCATGTTGACGACCACCAGGTTGCGCTCGCCGTACAGCGAGTCCGCCACCGCCAGCGCCGTCTCCGTCTTCCCCACCCCGCTGGGGCCCACGAGCAGAAAGGTGCCGACCGGCTTCCCCGGATCGTCCAGCGACGCGCGGTAGGTGCGGATGCGGCGGGTGATGGCCTCCAGCGCCCGCGGCTGTCCCACCACCCGATCCGCCAGCGTGCCGCGCAGGTTGAGGATGGCGCGGATCTCGTCCTTGACGATCTTCCCCACCGGGATCCCCGTCCACCCGCTGATCACCGACGCCGCCACCCGCCCGGTGACGCAGGCGGGGACGAGCGGCTCGGTGCCCTGCATCGCCTCCAGATCCGCCTCCAGCGCGCGCAGCTCCAGCCGCGCGCGGGTCCGCTCGGCGGCGGGGACGTCGTCGCCCCCCTCGGCGCGGGCGCGCAGCTCCACGGCCTCGCGCACCTTGTCGCCCTCGGCGCGCCAGCGCTCGTCCAGCTCGCGGCGCTCGTCGTCGGCCCGCTCCAGCGCCTCTTCCAGCTCCGCCTCGCGCTCCGCGTGGTCGGCGCCGCCGGCGGTTTCCCTGCGCAGCACGCCCAGCTCCAGCTGCAGGCGGCTGATGCGGCGCTCGGCGGCTTCCAGGGCGGGCGGCGTGCCGTTCTGGCCGATGGCGACCCGCGCGCACGCCGTGTCCAGCACGGAGATCGCCTTGTCCGGCAGCCGCCGCCCCGGCATGTAGCGGTGCGACAGGTTGACGGCGTCGCGAATGGCCTCGTCCATGATGCGCACGCCGTGGTGCCGCTCCAGCCCCGGCGCGATCCCGCGCAGCATCTCCGCCGCGGTGTCCAGGTCCGGCTCGTCCACTTTGACCACCTGGAAGCGCCGTGCGAGCGCCGGATCCTTTTCGACGTAGCGCTTGTACTCGCCCCAGGTGGTGGCCGCGATCGTCCTCAGCTCGCCGCGCGCCAGGGCGGGCTTCAGGAGGTTGGCGGCGTCGCCCTGCCCCTCCGCCCCGCCCGCGCCGATGAGGGTGTGCGCCTCGTCGATGAAGAGGACGATGGGCTGCGGCGACGCCTTGACCTCGTCCAGCACCGTCTTGACGCGGTGCTCGAACTCGCCCTTGACCCCGGCGCCTGCCTGCAGGAGCCCCAGGTCCAGAGAGCGCACGGCGGCGTTGCGCAGCGCGGGCGGCACGGCGCCTTCAGCGATGCGCAGCGCGAACCCCTCCACCACGGCCGTCTTTCCCACCCCGGCTTCGCCGGTGAGGATCGGATTGTTCTGCCGCCGCCGCAGGAGGACGTCGATCACCTGTCGGATCTCCGCGTCGCGCCCGCGGATGGGGTCGATGCGCCCCGCGCGAGCGTCCGCCGTCAGGTCCACGGTGAAGCGGTCGAGGGCGGGGGTCGCCGGGTCCGGACCGGTGCGCGTGGTGCCCGGTGCGGGCGCGGCTCCGTTGGACTCCGGCCCGCCGCGCAGAACTCCCTCGATGCCCGCCGCCAGCCCCTCGCGCGGGATCGTCGCGAGCGAGGGGACCGATTCGAGTGCGACACCGCGGAGACCATCGTCATCGAGTAGGGCGCAGAGGAGCGCCCCGGAGCGCGTAAGCGGCTCGCCGAGGGTGAGCGAGGCGGTGAGCCAGGCGCGCTCCAGCAGGTGCGGCACCTGGGGCGCGAGCGCCGGGGTGCGCGCGTTTCCGCGCCGCAGCCGCTCCACCGCCGAGTTCAGCTCCGCCAGCACCGTCGCCGGGTCCACGCCGTGCTCCCCCAGCGCCCGGTGCACGTCCGAATCGGGGAGGCCCAGGATGGCGGCGAAGAGGTGCTCCACCTCGACGTTGAAGTTCGTCTGCTGAACGCACAGCTCCGCCGCGCGCTCCAGGGCGGAGCGGCAGAGGGGGTTCAGCTTGTCTACGAGAGACTTCAACTCGGACATCGGGGAGACCGGCCTTCGAGCAGCGAGGGGAGGGGTCCGGCGGGGAGGCGTCGGGCGGGGATTCGGCGCGGGGGAGTGCGCCGGGAAACCAAGATGCTACGGGAATTCGCTTCAGTCAACAACCGGCACATAATGTTACGCTCAGGACGCCACCCCTCAGGCCGAGCGGCGTGGAAACGTCAGTTTGCCGAAGTGGACAATGTGAACAGACGGCGGGAAGTGTGCACCGGCGCCGCCAGGGGATGAATCCCCCTGCTGGAACAAGGGGAAGACCGCTGAAGCGGTCCCGGGGGCCGCGGGGTTGCGGTGCACGCCCGTGACATGGGCGCGATGAAACGCGCCGCTACCTGATTGATGGGGGCCATTCGGTTCTCGCCCCCTCAGTACCGCATCCAGTCCACCTCCGCGTGCCCGGTGGCGGCGGGGAGCGGGGTGAGCCAGCGCGGCCACCAGGCGTTCACTATCAGGCGCATCGGGTGCGTGGGGAGGGCGCGGGTCCAGCGCTGGACCTCGGCGCCGTCGACAGGAAGGCGACGCGGTTGGGGTGGAAGTCGATGCGGTACTCGTGGAACCCCGCGGCGGGATCGAACGGGAGCGGGAACTCGGCGCGGTTCGTGATCTCGCCCGCCACCCAGGTCGCCAGGATGACGCGCGCGGGGGGGCCGTTCACGATTTCGATGTCGATCTCGTCGTTGCCTCCCGCGACGTCCTGGTAGAGGAAGAGCGCGGTGACGGTGCCAGGGACGGGCGCGCTGCGCATGCGCACCGCGTAGCTCCCGTGCAGGTGTCTCGTGCGCGTGCGAAGCTCCGCGCCACGATGCCCCTCCGATGAGACGGAGAGGCGCAGGCGGCCTCCACCGACTGTGACGTTGCTCGGGACAACGTGGCCGCGGCCGAGGGCGTGCCTGCCGCGCCTCCACTGCGCCGTGTCCAGGGCGGCGAAGTCGTCGTGGCGGCGGAAGACGGTAAAGGCCGCGTGGCGGTCCGCCGTGGCGAGGCGAACGGCGCCGGGCCGCTCGGGGGGCGAGCTCCAGACGGCCGCGACGACTCGGTGTGGACCGGTGGCTGCGTCGGCGGGCACACGCCAGACGCGCGCTACGGGGGCGGACTCCTCACCCGCCGCCAGCGCGACCGCGCGGCTGACGACGTCGTGCCAGCGGCCGACGGGGTCCTGGACGCTGTAGCCGATCCAGAAGGTGCCGGCGCGGGGGCCGTCGTTGCGCACGTGAACGCGGGCCGTGGCCTCGTCGCCGGTGAAGTGGGCGCCTGCGGGCGGATCGAAGGCGGTGATGCGGGCGGTGGATTGCGCGGCGGCGGCGCGGTCGTGGGCCACGGGGAGCGCGAGTGCGAGGAGGAGCGCGGCGAGCCCGCACGTCCTCATGGCGGCGGCACTCCGGGGTCGAGGCGCGCGTCGAGTGCGGGAAGGGCGGCGGCGAGCGAGGGGCCGTACAGGTACCAGGGCCCGCCCGCCGCGATCAGCGCGTCTAGCCGAGGGCCGGGCGCGGCGGAGTGCCACGCGAGGCCGGCGGAGCGCGCGACCTCCGCGTCCGCGCGCGCTTCGGGGGTGCCGGACGGGCCCAGGTAGACGATGCCGCGCACGCCACGCTGGTGCAGGTACGCGCCGAACTCGTTGGGCGCCGGACGCGGGCCGGCGGCGACGTTGGCGCCCAGCACCCGCGCCGCTCCGCCGCGCATCGGCTCGGCGTAGAGTGAGGGCGGGAGCGGGGGGAGGCCCGTGCGCCACGCCTGCACGAACGCCTCCGTCGCCGGCGAAACCGAGCGGAAGGCGTGCACCATCAGCGGGCGCTCCCTGGCGCGTGCGTGGCGCACCGCCGCCAACGCCTGCGCGGGATCGTACGGCAGGGCGCGGATGGGGGCGCTCTCCACGCGCATCGAGTACCGGCGCGCCAACTCCTGCTCCTTGCGGATCCAGACGGTGTCCTCGGGGTTGGCGGGGTCCAGCAGCGAGAGCACCTGCCGCACGGAGCCGGAGAGGACGTATCCCACCCACTCCTCGTCGGTGGGGTACGGCGCCACGTGCACCGAGTCGCCGAAGTGGTAGATGCCGCCCCGCTCGAACGCCGGGACGTCGGCGATGCGACGCGCGCCGTTCTCGGCCTCCGCCACGCGCAGCGGCACGTCGGAGTCGCGCAGGATGCGGCGGACCACGTTGACGCGGTCCTTCCCCAGGTAGCAGTGGACGTAGTAGCGCCCCCCATCGCTCTTTGCGAGCGCGCGCAGGCGCTGGACGGAGCTTTCGTTCTCGCTGATCCAGGGGAGCATGGGGGTGTGGATGAGCGGGATTCCCACGGCGCGCGCGGCGGCGTTCTCCTGCGCGATCAGCCGCGGCTCGAAGGGGACCACAGCGGGGTGCAGCAGCGAAATCACGCCGGTGAAGCCGCGCCGCTTAAGCTCCGCCAGCCGCTCCCGGTCCGGGTACGGGCCGAAGACGAAGCGCTCCCCTTCCCCGCCCGCCACCTCCTCGGCGCTGTTCACCAGGCGCGGGTTCATCCACAGGACGAGCGCCAGCCCCGCGAGCGCGGTGGTGGCCAGCGGCACCCCCCAGCGGCCGCGGCTCCCCGGCGCATCGGTGCGCCGCGCCAGCCGCCAGGCCAGGTACCCGGTCCCGGCCAGCAGCAGCACGATCACCGCGCGCACCAGCAGGTCCTCGGTCCGCTCCGCACCGCCGCGGGCGCGGAGCGCGGTCGTCATCCAGCGGACGGGTCCCAGCAGCGTCAGCGTCCCGGCGAAGAAGCCGATCGTCCCCCACAGATAGACGAAGCGGAGGAGCTTCAGCATCAGAAGCGCAGCTCCAGACCCAGGCCCCCGGTTAGCCGGTCGCGATCCAGCGTGCGCGTCAGCTCCTCGTATTCGTAGCCGGCAGACCAGCGCACCCCCAGCCCGCGCCCTACCGGCGTCTTGCCGTACGCCGCCACCCGCCGGGAACTCACGCGGTCCAGCTCGAACTCCTGCGTGCTCTCGTTGGGAGCGGTGCCGGCGCCCACCGTGAGCGTGGCGTACGAGTCCGCGCTGCTGAAGTAGCGGCGCGCCAGCAGCGTGCCGGAGTACGAGGTCCCGTCGTCGCGCGGGGTGACGTAGGGGCGCGCCGAGAAGTAATAGTTGCCCGCGTAGCGCCCCACCGAGCCCGTCAGGATCGTAACCGACTGCTCCGCGAACTCCAGCCGCCGCGCGCCAGCCGAGAGCTCGATGCCGCCCCCGGCGTTGGCGTACAGCTCCGCGCCCAACCGCAGCTCGGGAAAGATGTTCGAGGGCGACCAGCCGGCGTTCAGGTAGCCGTAGAAGCGCGGGGAGATGCGAGGGTAGGCGTCCACCTCGAACTGTTCACCCCGCTCCCCGAAGCGCTCGGCGACGGTGGCGCGGGCCACGAGCGTCACCGCGCGCGTCTTGCGCGACAGCTCGGCGGTGGCGGTGTGCCACGGCTCCGGCTCCGAGCCGCCGCCGAAGTAGGTGATTCCGTACTCCAGCGACGCACGGTTCACCGGGGCGCCCTCCTCCGCGGGCCGCGGAATGGCACATCCGGGGCCCGGCTCACACCCCGCCTCCTGCGCGCTCGCGGTTGCCGGCAGGAGCAGCGCCAGCGCCGCGAGGCTTGTGGTCCATCCCCTCATCGTGTCAGCTCCCCGTGCGCGTTTGCGTCTGCGCGTCGAACCCGCGCCTCTCCATGGCGCCCCAATCGCGCCGGCCCCGCAGGTACTTCACCATCCCCCTCAGCCGCCACACCACCGTGAGCTGGCGGTAGCCCACGTTCTCCAGCAGCGCCCACACCACGAGCAGAAAGCGGTCCATGAAGCGGTCGTAGCGGTGGAAGCTCACCTCCTCCAGCACCAGCGTGGCCACGGTGAGGAGCGCGCCTAGCCCGTACGCCACCAGGAAGAAGAGGGTGGCAAAGGGTACGTTGATCGCGCCGGTCAGCAGCCCCGCCGCCACCCCGATGATTCCGATCGCCTCCACCACCGGCGCCAGCAGCTCCACGAAGAAGAAGTACGGGTAGACGATCATCCCCATCCGTCCGTAGCGCGGGTTGAAGAGGACGCGCCGGTGCCGCCAGAGCACGTCGGACAGGCCGCGGTGCCAGCGGTCGCGCTGGCGGCCCAGCACCCGCAGCGTCTCGGGCGCCTCCGTCCACGCTACCGGGTCCGGGATGAACGCCACCTTGCTGGGCCCGCCCTGTTCGTACCCCAGGCGCCGCAGCCGCAGCACCAGCTCCATGTCTTCGCCCACCGTGTCGTGCACGTAGCCGCCGGAGGAGACCACCGCGTCGCGCCGGAAGAGGCCAAAGGCGCCGGAGATGATAAGGTTGCCGCCCATCCGGTTCCATCCCAGCCGCCCAAAGAGGAAAGCGCGCAGGTACTCCACCACCTGGAACCCCGGCACCGCCCTGCGCGGCGCTCGCGTGCGCACCACGCGCCCCGCGCGCACCGTCGAGTTGTTGACGATGCGGATGGTGCCCCCCGCCGCCACCACGTCCGTCTCCGTCAGGAAGGGGCGCACCATGCGCTGCAGCGAGTCGGGCTCGATCAGCGTGTCCGCGTCGATGGCGCACACCAGCGTGCCGGTGGAGATGTTGACGCCGGCGTTGAGGGCGTCGGCCTTGCCCCCGTTCTCCTTGTCCACCACCACCAGGTTGGGCCGGCTGCGCGACCGGTACAGACCCTTCACGGCCTTGCAGGGGATCACCCGCTCGTACACCGGGTGGATGGGGACGAGGTCGAAGTGCTCCCGCAGCACCTCCATCGTCGCGTCGCTGGAGCCGTCGTTGACCACCACCACTTCCAGCGAGGGGTAGCTCAGCGAAAGGAGCGAACGCAGGCTCTCCGCGATGGTGGCCTCCTCGTTGTACGCGGGGGCCAGCATGCTGATGGTGGGTGTGAGCGAGGAGCCCAGCACGCGCCAGAGGCTCTCCCCGCGCGAGAGGAGGACGTGCTCGCGCATCTCCAGCGCGGCGCTCGCCAGCAGGACGAGGTAGGTGGCGTTGACGGCCAGGAAGTACACCAGCACCGCCCACTCCAGCCGGACGAGCACGATCTCCGCCACGCCCGCGATGTCGGCGTTCACGCGGCCCCGGGGGCGGTGTCGGGAAGGTCCAGCACCTGGCGCGCCATGTCGGCCGCGAAGGGGTCTGTGTCCGCGCGGTAGCGGCCGAGGAGGAGCATGCCAGGGCTCCCCAGCCCGCGCAACGCCAGCCCCGCCGCGCGCCGCACGGGGAAGGCGGGGTCGCGCAGCAGCTTCGCCACGGCGGGGGCGGCGGGCCAGTGGCCGATTCGCCCCAGCGCAGCCGCCGCCGTCGCGCGTACCCGGGCGTCGGGATCGGCCAGGAGCCCGGCCAGCACGACGGCGCATTCCGGCGCCTGCACCGCGCCCACCACCGCGGCGGCCTGCGCGCGCACCTCGGGGTCGGGGTCGCCGCAGAGGCGCAGCGCGGGCTCCGCGAACTCGGGCTGCGCCAGCGCGGCCGCCACCTCCAGCGCGGGGGCCGCGGCGCAACCCGAGGAGCGCGCCAGGTGCTCCGCCAGCGGCTCCGCGGCGGCCAGCCCCACGCGCAGGATGGAGTCCTGCACGGCGAAGCGGCAGAGGGTGGCGGGGTCGGCCAGCATCTCCAGGAGCGCGCGGACGGCGGCGGGCGAGGGGTGGTCCCCCGCCCACTCGGCCGCCTGCGCGCGGACCGCCGGGTGCGAGTCGTGGAAGTGGGGGAGCACCGCCTCCGCCTCGTCGCCGCCAAACGCGGTAAGGAGGCGCAGGCCGCGCAGCCGCCGCCACCAGAACCGGCTGCGGCTCAGCCGGCGCGCGTGGTCCAGCAGCCCCAGCTCCCGCGCCAGCACGCCCACGCGCTCGCGCACGGAGCCGCCCAGGTTGCGGGTGAGCTCCACCAGCAGCTGGCTCTGGATGTTGGGGGGCAGGGCGCGCAGCCGGCGCACCGCCTGCGGCTCCAGCGCGGGCGCGGTGGCCACGCCCGCCATCACGGCCCGCCCCTCGGCCAGGCGCGCGGCGCGCCAGCGGCGGCGCAGCAGGAGCCACACCCCGTGCGCGGCGATGAACGCCAGCGCGGCCACGAAGAGCGCCGCCAGCACCCGCAGCGCCACGCGCAGCAGCTGCAGGTCGTCCATGCTATTCCGTCCCCAGCGCGCGCTGCACGCGCCGCATCAGCACCTGGATGCTGAACGGCTTGGCGACGTGGTCGGCGGCGCCCAGCTCCAGCGCCTTCACCACCTCCAGCTCGCCGGCGCGCACGGTGAGCATGATGATGTGCGTGCGCGCGGCCACGCCGTCCGCGGCCAGCGCGCGCAGCACGGTGAAGCCGTCGCGGCCGGGGAGGTCCACGTCCAGCAGGACGACGCGGGCGCGGAGGGCCGGGTTGCGGCCGCCCAGCAGCTCCAGCGCCTCGTCGCCGTCGGTGATGCGGCGCGTGGTGTGGCCGCGCGTCTCCAGCGCCTGGCGCAGCAGCTCGGCCAGGGCGGGGTCGTCGTCCACCACCGCCACGTCCACCACCTCGGCACGGGGCGCGTCGGCGCTCCACCCGGCGGGGAGCACCCGTCCCCCGCCCTGCTCCTGCGCGTGGAGGAGCGCATCGTCGGCGGCCGCGCGCAGGTCGGCCGGGGTGCGCCCGTCCGCCGGGTACTCCGCCACTCCGCCCGAGAGGGAGACGCGGATCGCCCCCCCGGGCGCGGGAACCTCCTCGTCCGCCACGCGCCGCACCACCCCCTCCAGCAGCTGCACGGCGGCGTCGCGGTCGGCGCCGTAGAGGGCGGCGGTGAGCTCCTCGGGGCCCGACTGCACCACCACGTCGCCCGGCTGGGCCGCATCGCGCAGCAGCGCCGCCACCCGGCGCACCACCGGCTCCCAGAGCGCGGTGCCGATCCGCGCGCGCAGCACCTCCGCGCTGTCCACCCGCAGCACGGCGAAGGCGGCGGGGGCGCGGGTGCGCCCCGCGATGGCCAGCACGCGCTCGCACTCCTCCGCCAGCCGCCGCCCCGTGCCGCTCCCCACGGAGCCGTCGGCCAGCGTGCGCTCCAGCCGCACTCGCTCCAGCCGGCTCTCCACGCGCGCCACGATCTCGGGGCCGGCGAAGGGCTTGCTGGCGTAGTCGTCCGCGCGCGCGTCGAAGATGCGCTTGACCGAGGCGTAGTCGGTGCGGGCGGTGAGAAAGAGGACGGGGAGGGCGCGCCACCGCGGGTCCGCGCGCACCACGCGGCACAGCTCAACGCCGCTCACGTGCGGCATGTCCTCGTCCACCATCAGCAGGTCGGGGCGCGCGCGCTCCAGCGTCTCCCAGAAGCGGAGCGGATCGGCCAGCGTGGTGACGGTGAGCCCGCGCGCCTCCAGCAGCGTGCGCAGCGAGGCGAGGATCTGCGGGTCGTCGTCCACCGCCAGCACGCGGCTCCCCGCCACGTCGGTCAGGCGCAGGGCGGCGGCCACCGCGTCCACCACCGCGCGGGGAGGCACGGGGCGGGAGAGGAAGGCGCGCGCCCCGCGCCGCGCGGCGCCGATGCGCTCCGCGAACCCGTCGCGCGCGGCGATCACCACCACGGGCCGGTCCGCGCCGTCCGCCGCCAGCTCGTCCAGCAGCCGGAGCCCCGCCTCGCCGGCCATCCCGAGCGAGAGGTCCGCCACCACCGCGTCCGGGGAGCGCTCGGCCAGCGCGCGGCGCACCCCGGTGGCGTCGGCCAGCCGCCACGCCGCGATCTGCCGCCCCTCCGCCTCCATGGCGACGCGCTCGCCCAGCTCCGCGTCGTCGGTCACCACCAGCAGCGTGGCGCGCCCCGCATCCGGAGCGGGCGCGGCGGGGGTGGCGGGGGGACGCTCCAGCTCGCGGCGCAGGGTGAGGACGAGCTCGCTCAGCCGCAACGCGTCCGCGGGCTCCAGCGGGCGCGCCCCCTCCATCATCAGCTCCACCGCCCTGGCCGCGCGCGACGCCTCCGCGAAGCCGAACGTCCCCACCCCGCCGGCCAGCTTGTGCGCCTCCCGCTCCGCCTCCCGGCGCGCCTCGGGGGTCAGCTCCCCCTCCAGCACCGCCACGACCGCCGCCTCCACCACCTCCACGCGCGCCAGCGTCGTCCCTCGGAAGCGCTCCCAGATGGCGGCCAGGGCGGAGCCCAGCTCCTCGCGCGTGGCGGCGGGGGCGGGTACGGGCTCGCGCGCGGGCATGTCCAGCAGCGAGGTGACCTCGCGCGCCACCTCCCGCGCGTCCAGCGGGTGGTAGAGCAGCCGGTGCACCCCCAGCTCGTCCACCAGCTGGTGCGCCACTCCCCCGCCCGCCTCGCGTCCCAGCGCGTACAGCACGGGGGGGAGGGGGGCGCCGCGCAGCCGGGCGTGGCGCAGCACCTCCATTGCGGGGGGCCCGGCGAGCGAATGGTCCAGCAGGAGGAGCGCCCACCGGCCGCGCTCCAACTCGTCCAGCACCTCGCGACCCGAATCCACGCGGCGCAGGCGCGCGGCGGGAAAGGCGCGGACGAGCGCCGCCACCACGGCCTCGGGAAAGCCGCCGATCAGCAAATCGGGCACGCCGCCCTCGCCACCCTTCAGGACGGCCACCCCAGCACCCGCGACACCTGCTCCGCCAGCCGCGCCGGATCGAAGGGCTTGGCGAGCACGCCGGCCGCCCCCATCTCCGCCAGCCGCCGCTGCTCCGCGGCCTGCGCCTTGGCCGTCAGAAAGACGACGGGCACGGCGGAGGTCACCGGGTTGGCCAGCAGCCGCGCGAGGGTGGCCGGGCCATCCATCCCCGGCATCATCACGTCCAGCAGGATGGCGTCCGGGGGATCGGCGGCGGCCATGGAGAGGGCACTTTCGCCCGAGGCCGCGGCGCGCACCTCCCACCCGGCCATCATCTCCAGCGTCATCTGCGCCACCTCACGGATGTCGTCCTCGTCATCCACGATCAGGATGCGTTTCGGCACTCGCGGAGCCCCCGGTGATGAGTTTGCCCAGCAGGGCTAGCGCACGCGACTCCACCTCCTCCAGCGGAGCGCGGCTCTTGGTAAGGAACTCGGTGCGGCCCAGCCGCAGCCGCTCGCGGTCGGCGTCGCCCAGGTCGCGCGCGGTGTAGACGAGCACGGGCACGTCGCTGAGCCGCCGGTCGCGCTGCAGCCGCTCCACCACCGCGAAGCCGTCCGCGTCCGGCAACCCCAGGTCCAGGATCAGGAGGCCGAAATCCACCTCCGCGGCCAGGCGCAGCGCCTCCGCGCCGGAGCGGGCGTGGATGCTGGTGATGCCGCTCCGCCGCAGCATCTCGCACAGGATGGAGGCGACCCCGTCGTCGTCCTCCACCACCAGGACGCCGAAGTGCTCCCGCGCGCCGGCGTTGTCCGCCGCGCCCGCCTGCGCTTCGCGGCTGCCGGCGATCCACCCCGCGATCGTGGCAATGTCCAGGCCTGTTTTTGACCCGTTCAGCGCGCCCATGATCACCACCGGGATCTCCCGCGCGCGCTCGTTGCGGCGCAGCGCCTCCACCGTCGCCTCGCCCTCCGCCGCCGGCTCGGTCGCGACCACCAGGATGGCCGCGGGGCGGAGCTCCTCCACCGCGCGCAACGCTTCGTCCGCGGAGCACGCGGTGGCGACGCGGTACCCCTCCCTCTCCAGCAGGCGGCTCGCCTCGCCGCCGGGCTCGGCCTCGCACACCAGCACCAGCGGCCTCATGTCCGGGCGGGGTGGCGGGGGCGCGGAAGCAAGCGAGCCCGCCATCGGCAGGGTGAAGGTGAAGGTGCTGCCGCGCCCCCACTCGCTCTCCGCCCACAGCCGCCCGCCGTGCTGCTCCACGATGCTCCGAGCGATGGGGAGCCCCAGCCCCGTGCCCCCCTTGTCGCGCGCATCGGACGAGTCCACCTGCTCGAAGCGCTCGAAGATCGCCTCCAGGCGGCCGGCGGGGATGCCGCGCCCTTCGTCGCTCACCCGCACCACTGCCTGCCCCTCGCGCGCCTGCACGCTGAGCCGCACGGTGGACTCGCGCGGCGAGTACTTGATGGCGTTCGACACCAGGTTGGTGACCACCTGCACCAGTCGGTCGGGGTCGGCGAAGACGGGCGCGGGCTCCGCCTCAACCACCAGCCGCACCCCCGCCTCGGAGGCCATCGCCCCCATCACCTCGGCCGCGTCGCGGACCAGCGTCCCGGCGTCCAGCGCGCGCCGCTCCATGGTGGCGGTGCCCGACTCGATCTTCTCGATGTCCAGCAGGTCGTTGATGAGCCGCACCAGCCGGTCGGTGTTCTGCGCGGCGATGGAGAGCATCCGCTGCCCGCGCTCCTCCAGCGCCCCCAGCTTGCCGCTGGCCAGCAGCCCCAGCGAGCCGCGGATGGCGGTGAGCGGCGTGCGCAGCTCGTGGCTTACGATGGAGAGGAACTCGTCCTTGAGCCGCTCCACCTCGCGCTGGCGGGTGATGTCGCGCGCCAGCGCCTGCGCCCCCGCCACCCGGTCGCCGTCCATCAGCAGGGTGTGGTTCTGCCCGATCCAGATCTCGCGCCCCTCGCGGGTGATGATGGGGAACTGGAAGTAGGTGGCGGGCACCCTCTCGCGCACCTGCGTGGCGTAGAACGCGCGCACCCCGGCGCGCCGGTCCCTGCGCACCAGCTGCATGGGGCGCATGCGGAGCAGCTCGTCGGCCGAGTAGCCGGTGGTGCGCACCAGCACGGGGTTCACGTAGGTGAACAGGCCGCGCCGGTCCACGGTGTAGATCAGGTCGCTGGCGGTCTCCACCAGGCCGCGGTAGCGCTCCTCGCGCTCGCGCAGCGCCTCGCGCGCCCGCATCCGCTCGATCTCGCCGCCGATCCACTGCGCGAACACCCGCAGCAGGTCCTCGTCCTCCGGCCTGAACGGGCCCGGGCGCGGCCGCGGGTCCAGGAAGCAGAGCGCGCCGTACATCTCGCCCCCCACGTACACGGGGCCGCCGATGTACGCCTCCATCCCGAAGCGCCCGTAGCAGGGTCGCTCCCTCCACTCGGAGGCGCTCGCGTTCGCCACCGACGCGGTGCTCCGGGACCCGAGTGGGATCGAGCAGTATGTCTCCGCCAGGGGAAAGACGTCGCCGCTGGCGATGGCGAACTCGGGCGGATCCGCGGCCACCACCTCGTACTGCTCGCCGCGCACGCGTGCGAGCACGGCGCCGGCCAGGCCGAAGTGCTCGCGCCCCAGCCGCAGCACCCTCTGCACGCGCTCGCGCTCTTCAAGCGTGCCGCTTGAGGTGACCTCGTACAGCGAGCGCAGCCCTCGCGCGCTTCGCGCCAGCGCCGCCTCGGCCAACGTGCGCGCCGCCAGGTCGCCATGGATGCGGCGGCGCGCCAGCCACACGGTCACGAAGGCCAGCAAGCTCCCCATCACGATGGTCCACGTGGCGGCGCGGGCGCTGCGCCTCGCCATCTCCTGCCCGGCGGCGAGCTCGCGCTCCTCCTCCGCGGCCAGCGCGTCCGCCGCGCGCCGTGCCTCCTCCATCAGCTCGCGCCCCGTCCCGCGGCGCACCACCGCCGCCGCCCCCGCCATGTCTCCCCGGCGGGCGAGCGCGACGGTGCTGTCCATGATGGCCAGCTTGCGGGTGACCGTCTGCCTGAACGCCGCCAGCGGGCGGCGCGGACCCGGGTCCAGGACGAGCGAGTCCAGGGTGGCCAGGTGGAGATGCACGGCGCGGGTGGACGGGACGTACGGGCGCAGGAACACCTCCTGCCCGGTGAGCAGGTAGCCGCGCTGGCTCGTCTCCGCCTGGCTGAGGGCGAAGAGCGCCGCCTCGCGCGTGCGGAGGATCTCCCCCGTCCGCTGCAGCTCGCGCTGGTCGTGGCGGAAGCGCGCCAGGCTCCACAGCGACATCACCCCCACCACCAGCAGCGCGAGGAGGGCACCGGCGAAGCCGAGGTCCAGCTTGGTGCGGGTCGTCAGGCTCATGGTGCGTCATCGTGCGCATAACACGGGCCCGTGCGGCCGGTCGCGGCTCCTGGCGGAAACGGCGGGCTCGCGCGGAGGGAACTGCAACCGCAGGCTCACACAGAGACACAGAGGTAGACGGAAAGGGCTCCGCGTTTTCCTCTGTGTCTCGTGTTTGTCCTTTGCTCTAAATGCGAAGTAGATTTATCACAACTGTTCAGTTGGTGTGATCTATGTCGCTAAGTGCCGCTGAAGAGCGCACCTTCGAAGCCGCTCCCAGCAGCCGCACGGAGCGCCCCACCTCCGTCGCGCGCCACCACACCACCCTGGGACGCTTGGGATCGGCGCGGCGCTCGGCCAGCCCTTTGCCGGCCCGCCAGCGCAGGTCCGTCTCGTTACGCGCGGCATCACTCCCACCCCGTCATCGTCTTCCACTCTAACAGACGCACCGCCCTGCCCGCTCCAGTGGCACGCCAGTAGACCACCCCCGCCCGGTCCGGGTCGTTTCGGCGCTCCGCGAAGCCCCACAGGATGAGCCAGTGAAGGTCCGTACCGTCGCCGCGATGTGCGGTTTACGCTCGCGACGTTGCGTGAAGTTGTGCAGGTCCACGCGTGCGCCTAGTTCGCGCCCGCTCACCCAGCCGCGCCCGCCGAACCGTTCCGGCACGGCCGGGTCGTCGTAGGCTTCGCGCAGCAGCCGGAGCGCGCCGCGCTGGCGGCTGGGAGCGTACACCGCCCCACCGGTGTCATCCGTGCGCGGCCAGGGAGCGGGCTTGTGCTCCTTTGGCGAGCCTCGCCCGTCACGGCTAGGCCGCGCTCAGTTATCCGATACACCCACACCGGCCGCTTTTGCCCGGGGGCGCGCACATTGGCTAGTGTGCCATATTGAGTGCAGAGGCGACATGACCCGGCAGCCGGGTGAACACGCGAACGCCCACCTTCCGCGCGAGGAAAAGTGGGCGTCGTACTGCCGCCACAGGTATCCGGGCCCGATGGCCCCGCCCCGTAGCGTGTGTACCTTAGTTTGTGGCCTGAGCGTACCACTCGCCCGCGACCCACCTTCCATCTTTTCGCGTGAGACGAATAACACTCGCCTGCCAAGCAGACGGATGAAGCTTGTCAGTGGACATGTACCGGATGGAAGCGAGTACCTGCGCTACGTCGTTGCATATCCAAGGTTCGCTAATTGTGACGATAGCGGAGAACTCTCGCTGCGCACACTGCCCTGACCCAGCGGAAGGGCCGCAAGGAACCCAGCGAATCGGCCTTCTCGCCACGAGGTTCGCACTATCTAACATGATGCGCACTCGCTGAGGCGAAAACACCGAATCGCTAACGTCACCCACCCACTTCAGAGCCACAGAGTCGGGCCAGTTTCGGGGTGCGATGCCCCGGTCAGTGCGCAGCACGCGCGGATCGAAGGCAATTGGTCCCTGGACGACCGCATCACGGTTCGTCCGGAGCATGTCGTACACGCTCACGAGTGTGGCTGAAACCACAGCCGCCGAGTTGTCGCGTTGCGCCAGGCAGTTGGAGGCTCCTACGAGCCCGACTGCCTGAATTAGCACCGCGAAGCTGATGTACAATGGGATTCTCATGTCCCCACCGGGTACCCGCACTCTGCCATCGTTGCGTCCCACCGATCGTGGTGCGTGCCCGATCGGTCCCAATACCCCTGGTAGTAGCTCCAGTACGCATGGGCCGCTTCGTGGACGAGCACCTTCACGAGCTGATCCCAGTCTCGAACGATCGTCGGATTGCCCTCAGCGTCATTCTTCCAGAGCCCCTCGTATACGTAAATTACGCCATCGGCGTGGTACCCCAAGTCTTTCCGTCCCGGTCCTTGCAGGTGCGCGGGCTGCTCTGTAAAGACCTTCATGTAAGGCAACCGTTCCCGGAGCACAGCCTGCATGGACTCACACCGCACCTTCCCGATTGCTTCGTTGATCGTCTCTTGCTGCTTGACCAGTGCATCTTTCTCGCCACATTGCGGACAGCTACCCTCGGTTTCTTCGTCAGTCCCGATGTACGGCGCTCCCGAGTCTGATCCGCCGTCGCCGCCCGTGTCGCCCCCTCCACCCCATCCGTCCCCTCCAGTCCCTCCAGTGCCTCCGCTGGGCCGCGGAGGCGGCGGCGGTTCGCAGTTGCTGCACGGGTCCGTCGGGGGCGGCGTCACGACGAGCGGGTCCAGCGTACACACCCCATCCCCTACGCAGCCCTGGACGTTCACCATCTCCTCGCGCGCTTTGAACTGCGCCACACTACCATCCGCTTCGACGCCGAGCCAGCGGTCTACCTGTCGCAGCGCCGGTTCCGTGTACGGCACCGTGCAGTCCACGGATACGAGGAGGGTACCGTCCGTAGCCTTACGCCGGTACATGTACTGCACGGTCCGGCCACGCGCGTCGAGGTCGCCACGTGAGAAGTAGAAGGCGACCTGCCGCGTCTGCCACCCGTTCGGCGCACTCAGCGCGCGGTTGCCGACGGTGCAGAGGAACGACACCTGACCCAAATGCCGCCCATTCAGTTGTGCAGTGGTCACGCCGCGTCCCGGCACCGGTGGGCTGCTGGTCGGCACGTCCTGACAGGCTGTTCCGAACAGCGTCAGAGCGACGATGGAGACGCGCCGCAAGCTGAGAGCATGGCGCAGGGGGTTGTTAACGACTTGCATCAAGTGACTCCTTCCATGAAGGTGTAGATGTAGGCTCTTGGACGCGTTCGGCACAACGCAGGAAGTCCCAAATGGGCGTGACCTCCGCTACGCACGAACGATACCGTTTGCGCCATTCATGGCAGATTCTCAGCAAGATTGGCACTACAAGTGTTTAGAGCCTATCCACCCTTGTGGACGGCGCGCTGGGACATTGATGCACGTTGGTGCATCAGCGCCAAACCAGTGCGCAACATGCCCCCGATCTTCGCATTGGGCACTCATGCGTCCCCTGTGCGGTCGGTTAGTCGCCAGAATGGGCGGTACGCCAGCGTCTTGTGCACATGCTCCCCGCCCAAATTATCGGCCGTCAAGGTAGGCGACGGTGCGGACCAGCCGGAGCACGCGTACCGCTTCACGTGACTTCGACATAGTCCACAGCACGGCTTCGCCGGCGCCTCTCTCCCCTAAAATTGGGTGACGTGCTCCAGCGGGAGCGCGCCCGTTCAACTCGCCGCGCTCCAATTGTCTCTCATCAGTGAAGCGGGCCAGGGAGGACACATTCAGAATGCCCCGCCCATGGAGCCGGACACGCAGGGAGCCGCAAGCGGAAGCAAACCGCCTGCGGCTCCTAACATAGGAACCGCAGGCGGCGATGGGCCCGGTAGGATTCGAACCTACGACCAAAGGATTATGAGTCCCCTGCTCTAACCGCTGAGCTACGGGCCCGCAAGGCCGAGAATATACAACGGGAGCAGCGTGGATTTCAACGCTGCTCCCGTTGGCGCTTCACCTGGCGGGGATTCCTCTTAGCGCACCGGCGCGGGAATCCGCAACGTATCCAGCACGGCGACCACCCGCTTCGCCCGCTGGTACGGGTTGTCCACCGCGTGCCAGGGGACGAGCACGTGCGGCGTCACTCCTTCCACCTCGTTCGTGCCGTCTGCGCGGTAGCGCACGCAGTCGGGCATGCGCACGACTGCCCCGGAACGCGCCAGCACCGTGCGGATGCCGCCGTTCGTGTAGCCGCATCCGGTGCCGTCGGTCGGGTGGCCCACGATCGTCGCCGCGCCGTTGTCCGCCAGCATGGCGGTGAAGTACTCCGCGGAAGACGAGGTGCCCCGGTCCACGAGAACCGCGAGAGGACCCGCGTAGACGCCCTCGCGATATGCGTAAAGGCTGGGCGAGAAGAGGTACCGGTGCGCGGGCGATGCCGGGCCGAGCTCCCCCGGCGCGGCGTACGGGAGCGCGCCGGAGGCGAACACCCCGGCGGTGGCGGTGAGCGAGCAGCCGACGCTCCGCCCCTCCCAGAGCGGCGCGAGGTCGCAGCGGCGGCCCGCCTCCTCCTCCGCGCGCCGGAATGCCGCGACGGCGGCGTCGATCCGCCCGCGCAACGCCGCATCCGCACCGCGCCTTGCGCCCATCAGCACTTCGACGCGCCGCGCGAACTCCCGCGTCCAGTGCGGGTGCCGTACGAAGCCCTGCGCAGGCGTCGCCAGGCGCACGGGGGTGAGGGTGCGGGCGGCCGGCTGCACCCAGTTCGTCCCACCGCCGTTGCCGGTGATGTCCACCAGCAGCAGCTCCGTGCGCTCGCGGCCCAGCAGCTCAAGTTGGCGGACGAGTGCCGCGGTCAGGAGGTTGCCGGCGGCCGCTTCCACCCGTACCTCGCACGCCTCGTCACAAGGGGAAGATGCGGTGAGGCCGAGCTCCCGCGCCACCTCGTCGCAGAGCTGCGGGAATGCGTACTGGCTGAAGAGCCCGATCCGCAGCACGCCGATCCTGCACCCGGAAGGCGTCTCCAACACGCCGGCGGGGAAGAACACCGAATCCGCGCTCTGTATGGCGGTGAAGCGCGCGGCGCGGTGAAAGGGGAGCCCGGCGCGAGGCGACCCGCCGAAGCCCAACCGGGTGCACAGCGGCGCCTCGCCGCGGCCCGCCGCTCCGTTCGCCGCGGACGGCCAGGAGACGTAAAGATGTCCGTCGCCGAACGCGCGCAGAAAGGCCTCCATGACCGCTCGCGCTTCGGGGACGGTGCGGGCGCTCGCCAGCTGCCGCTCCGTCTGCGAGGTGAGCGCCGGCAGGTCGAGGCCGCGCGCCCCCACCGCCCACTGCAGGTTCGCGTAGTGGGCCGTCATCTCGGCACGCAGCTGCGTGAGATCAGCCAGCCACGCCGCGGAGTCGGGCTGTTGTGCGTGCGACGCGCGCGGGGCGCAAACAGCCGCGAGCGCCGCGCACATGATCGCCACGCGCAACTGGCCCACGAACCAGGTGGTCATCGTGCCGCGCTCCCATAGTTGCAGTGATGCGCCGCCGCGACGGCGCCGAGCAGGTCCCATCATCGGCCCAGGCTCGTGCTGAAAAATCAGCACATCAGCATTATTCAGCAAGAACGCTCCACAGTCAAGGGGATCACCCCGGCTGAGCGCTCCGGCTGATCCGGGCCAGAGGATTATAAGTTCCCTGTTCTAACCGCTGAGCTACGCGCATGGCGGCGCGCCGCCGGAGCCTCGTCGAGGCCGGGGCAGATGTAGCACTGCTCGTTAGTCAGAAGCGACGCCACCTGTGCGGTCACTCGTGCATTCAGGGGATGGCAACTTCTGTGTACATCCCCGGAGACGCCGAGTGAATTGCAGTCACAACCACCTCGGCTGCAGCCCTGATCCGCGGCCAACTCGTCGTCCCGAGCACGACGACCGCGATGGACCGCGACGCGAGGTTCTGCTGGTATTTCAGGTTTTTGTCAGTGGTCACAAGAAGCCCGAAGCCGTGTGCCTCGGCCGCCGCCAGAAGTTCGCCGTTCTTGAGGGTCGACCATCCGCACTCATACGCGGTCGACACCTCGTGCTCCACGAGCAGTTGCCGCAGCGGCACCGGCGTCCCCTGATCAAACAGAACGCGCACTTACGCCGCGAGCGCGCTTTGAGCGACGTGCTCCAGTGCGCTCCGCACCTGATCCAGGGTCACGCCGGGAAAGAGTTGCACGAACTCATCGACGGCAACGCCGTCTTCTAGATTCTCGAACAGCGCCGCCACGGGCACGCGCGTGCCTCGAAACACCCAGGCTCCGCTTACCCGCTCGGGATCGCTCTCAACCGCGGCACAGGCAGACCAGTTCATCATCGCGGGAATCCTGCTCTGTAGCTTGTGAGGTCAGGCGAGATCACCGGATCACGAAGAATCCTGGACCACCTCCTTCCACCCTGCCCGCTTCCTAACGCCAGGCTGCGGACGCGCACAATCGTGGAACGCGAGAATATACAACAGGTGCCGCGCGAAGTTCAACGCGGCTACCGTACTTGTTTCGTGCCGAACAGCCCCCACGCCGGCGTCGCGCCAAAGCCCTGATGGAGGTGCAGCGGGGCCTCACCTGGTGCGCAACTCTGCGAGTTACGTTATGCCGGAACGCTGCCCCCGGCAGTCCGAAGTGCGCGCCGCGAAAGAGTGCAGGCACTCGCCCGACGCTCTCCTCACGACAAACATTGACAGACAACGAATCCGCCTTACAATCTGCTGACGCCTTACTTGTGACCGGCAGCGGACAAGACCTTCGACGCGGCTTCGCTCCGGCTCATGACGCTCCGCGCACGTGACTCGATCCCAAAGGGGGTTCTTTGAGTTCGCCGGATTCGAATCTGAAGGAGATTGCGCGCGGGTTCATTGACGCACTCGACGACGGACGTTGGGGAGATGCCGCGGCACTGGTGGCACCATCCACGGTGGATGCATTCAGGGAAGGATGGCTGGCGTGGCTTCGCTATGAGGACTCGCGGCCGACCGCCTTGCCCGGCCCTCCCATGGAAACGTTCTTCGCGAGCCCGCTCAGCCTGCTCAACCTTCGATCCGCGAGCGAGGCGGAGCGGCTGAACCCCGCCGATCTGCTCGCGCGCTACATCGAGCGAATGCAGCCGGGAAACTTCCCGATCGCGGCTGGACCGGAATCTGGCCCCTTGTTGCGAGTGGTCAGGACGCTAGTCGGAGTCACGCGGACCGGAGAGGGAAAGGCGGTGGCGGAGTATCGGGTCACGTGGGTTGCCGTGGGCCATTCTGAACCCTGGCCGGGCGGCGTACATCGGATGCACCTCGCGATGACTCCGGACGGATGGCGTGTGACGGACGCTGACGTGGGCGGACACGGAACCGGGCACCTCGATCCCCGGATGCGCGTTGATTCTTCTGGCGAGCCGCTCGATCAGGGCTGAACGTTTTGGCGGGAGGGAGCACCGGAGACGACTGCTCTGAGCCACTGGCGGTCTGGATGTAAGGCCGCTTGGATATACAACGGGAGCCGCGCGAATCTCAACGCGGCTCCCGTTCCTTACTTCGTGCCGAACAGCCGGTCGCCGGCGTCGCCGAGGCCGGGGAGGATGTAGCCCTGCTCGTTCAGCTCCCGGTCCAGGGCGGCGGTGAAGATCTGGACGTCGGGGTGGTCGTTGAGCATGCGCTGCACGCCTTCGGGGGCGGCGACCAGGCAGACGAACTGGATGCGCGCCACGCCCTGCTTCTTGAGCGACGTCACCGCCGCCGACGCGGAGCCGCCCGTGGCCAGCATAGGATCCAGGACGATGAAGTGGCGCTCGTTGGGGGTGCTGGGGATCTTGAAGTAGTAGTCGACCGGCTCCAGCGTCTCGTGGTCGCGGTACAGGCCGATGTGGCCCACGCGCACCGAGGGCATCAGCCGCGCCACGCCATCCACCATCCCCAGCCCGGCACGCAGGATGGGGACGAGCGTCAGCTTCTTGCCGAAGATCATCTCCTCGGTGGTGCGCTCCAGCGGGGTCTCGATCTCCACGTCGTGGACGGGGAGGTCGCGGGTGACCTCGTACGCCATCAGGGTGGCGATCTCGTCGACGAGCTCCTTGAACTTCTTCTTGGAAGTTTCCTTGTCGCGCAGCACCGCCAGCTTGTGGCGGATCAGCGGGTGCCGGATGACGGTCAGGTTGGGAAATTGGCTCACGGGCTCCTCCGGGGGGTTGGCCGGTCTGCGTGAAGCTACGCCCCGGCGCGCCGCCGTCAACCGGCATGGAACCTGCCCGCCCCGGCGCCGCCCTTTTCCGCGCCATTCGCGCGGACGCGCACCCCTCCGGAGCCCCACCCGATGAGCGAGATCCAGTCCGCCGACGCGCCATACGCCGAGCTGCAGCGCCACCTCCGCGAGTCGGCGATGCTGGCCTCCGCCGCGGCGGTGCTGGGGTGGGACCAGGAGACGTACATGCCCGTCAAGGCCGCCGCCCTGCGCGGCGAGCAGATGGCGGCCCTCTCCGCCATCGTGCACGAGCGCCGCACCGCCGCGCGCGTGGGCGAGCTGATCGCCCAGTGCGAGGAGGACCCGTCGCTGCGCGGCGACAAGGAAGCGCAGGCCAACCTCCGCGCCCTGCGCCGCGAGTACGACCGCGCCACGCGCATCCCCACGTCGCTGGTGCGCTCCTTTGCGCAGACCACGTCGCGCGCCATGCACGAATGGCGCGGCGCGCGCGAGGCGGGGAACTTCGGCGCGTTCGCCCCGTGGCTGCAGGAGGTCGTGAACCTGAACCGCGAGCGGGCCGATGCGCTGGGCGTGCCCCCCGGCGGCGAGGTGTACGACGCGCTGCTGGAGGATTTCGAACCCGGCATGACCGCCGCCGAGATCCGCAGCACCTTTGACGCGCTGCGCGCAGGGCTGGCACCGCTCATCCGCGAGGTGGCGTCGTCGGGGCGGCGGCCGGACGACTCCTGGCAGCGCACCGCCGTGCCCATCGAGCGGCAGGTGGCGTTCAACCGTGGGGTGATGGAGGGGATGGGCTTCGACTTCGAGGCGGGGCGGCTGGACGTCTCCACCCACCCGTTCTGCGAGGGGATCGGGCCGCACGACGTGCGCATCACCACCCGCTACCGCGAGGATGCCTGGGCCGATGCCCTCAGCGCCACGATGCACGAGACGGGGCACGCGCTGTACGAGCAGAACCTTCCCAAGGCGGAGCGCTTCGGGCAGCCGCTGGCGGAGGCGGCCAGCATGGGGATACACGAGAGCCAATCGCGGATGTGGGAGAACCTGGTGGGGCGCTCGCGACCGTTCTGGGAGTGGGCGCTCCCGCGCATGCAGGCCGCGCTCGGCGAGCCCGCCCTGCACGCGCTGGACGTGGACACGGTGTACCGCGGGATGAACGTCGTACAGCCGCACCTGATCCGCATCGAGAGCGACGAGGCGACGTACAACCTGCACATCATGATGCGCTTCGACCTGGAGCTCGCGCTGCTGACCGGTGACCTCGCGGTCAAGGACCTCCCCGCCGCCTGGAACGACCGCATGCGCGACGACCTGGGGCTCACCGTGCCCGGCGACGCGCAGGGGGCGCTTCAGGACATCCACTGGTCGATGGGGGCGATCGGGTACTTCCCCACCTACACGCTGGGGAACCTGTACGCCGCGCAGTTCTGGACCACGATCCGCGATGCACTCCCCGACCTGGACGACCAGCTCCGCCGAGGCGAGTTCGCGCCGCTGACGGCGTGGCTGCGCGAGAACATCCACGCCCACGGCCGCCGCTACACCGCCCCCGAGCTGTGCCAGCGGATCACGGGCCGGCCGCTGAGCCACGCGCCGCTTCTGGGGTATCTGGAAGGGAAGCTGCGGCCGATCTATGGGATCTGAGGGTCGGCGGTTGAAACCGCTGCAACAACCGCGGGAAGCCTGCCTGCGCAGGCTTGGGGTGGGCGGGATCGGTTCGGGAGGCGGGCACGGGTTCGGCGGCTGGATCGCCGGGGGATGAATCCCCCGGCTGGAACTACGGGAAGGCGGCTGAAGCCGGCTCGAGAAACACGACGTTAGCCCCCGAGTCCGCGCAGGCGGACTTTGTGTGTTTCCAGCGGCGAATTCATTCGCTCCTGGGACCGGCGCTCCTGGACGCGCCGACATCCCGCGGACCGAACCGATCTCGCGCCCGAGTCCGCGCAGGCGGACTTTGTGCTGTTGTTGCCGCGAGTTCACTCGCCACCGAGCCCCAGAGCCCCAGAGCCCCAGAGCCCCAGAGCCCCAGAGGGTCCAGAGGGTCCAGAGGGTCCAGAGGGTCCAGAGGCCATAGAGGCGCCAGCAAAGGCGCTCCACCCTCTGCGGGTGGAGCGCCTTGGCCATTCACGTCGTACCGTTTCTCCCGGACCGCCCCGGTAATGGGAGCGCCCCCGGCGTGATCGTCACGCGTTGCAGACGCAGCAGCCCCGGAAGCATGAGCCGGTGGCGTTTTGCCCGTAGTAGTGCCTGCACAGGTCGCCGCATTCCGCGGTGGTGGTACAGCTGATGTATGGCTCGTTGTCCGAGCACTGCTGCTGACCCGTGCTCGCCACGGCCGAGCGGGCACCGAGGCCCAACCCACCCGCTACCACCAGGGCGAACACGAACCGAACCGCGCGATCCAGGAGCTTTGGCATGATCTACCTCCTCACATGAATGGATACGTTGCGCGCGCCGCGGAGCGCGGCGCGCGCATGGGTGAGCCCGCGGGGCTCAGAGTGCGCAGATGCAGCAGCCCCGGTTGCAAAACCCGATGGCGTCAGGCCCGAAGTAGGCCTGGCACGGAGCGTCGCACTGGCTGGCGGCGGTGCAGCTCTGGTACGGCGCCTGGTGCGAGCAATCCGGCGGGATGGCGCCCGCGGATGCCGTGCGGGCGCCGATCCCCAGGCCGCCCGCGACGGCCAGGGCGAGCGTCAGGCGCAGGGCGCGGTCCAGGAACTTGGGCATTTGATGACCTCCGCACTTGAACGGGATACGTGCCGCGGGCCGCCGGAGCGCGGCCCGCGCTTCGCCCAGCGTGGGCTGGGCCAGGGTGTGGCGGCTTTCGCGAGCGCCTTCCATCCACCTCAGATGGCGCAGATGCAGCACCCCTGGTTGCAGCCGGCCCCGGACCACTCGCCATAGTAGGCGCGGCACGCGTCATCGCACTGGGAACCCCTCGAACAGCTAAGACCGAGGTAGCCGCTGTCGGGGTCGGTCGGGCACGATGAGGAGGCGGCGGATGCGGCGACTGCGGAACGTGCGCCGATCCCCAGCCCACCCGCGACGACCAGGGCGAGCGTCAGGCGTACGGCGCGATCCAGGAGCTTCGGCATCATCACCTCTCTCATTCCGTGGGAACACATGGGCGCGCCGCGGGAGCGCGGCGCGGGGCTGAGCGCGCGGGCTCAGCCTGGGGTGCGGGCGGGCGCGGATGTGCGGGCGGTCGCCGGGGCACCGGGGAGCGGGCGCGCGACGGCGGCGAGCACCGAGTCCGCGGCGGGGCCCACGTCCAGCCGGCCGACGCGCGAGTGCATCACGCGGCCGCGCTCGTCGATCACCAGCGTCTGCGGGACGTTGTTGAAGCGGAAGAGGCTCGCCGTGCGCGGGTCGAGCAGGATCGCCGAAGGGTAGCCCAGGCCGTGCTGCTGCGCGTAGCGGCGCGTCGCCTCCAGGCTGTCCAGCGACACCGCCACCACACGGGCCGCGGGGTTGCCCTGGAGCTGGCCCGCGATGCTCTTCCAGGCGGGGATGCTCGCCAGGCAGAACGGGCACTGCGTGTTGTAGACGAAGAGAACCTGTCGCGTACCGGGAGCCACCTCGCCCAGCACGACGGGGGCGCCGTCCAGCGTGGGCGTGCTCTGCACGGGGACGTACGCGCCGGGCTGCAGGCTGCGCGAGCGCTCCATGACGAGGTCGCGCTCCTTGCGTGCGCCATCCAGCTGGCGCGACAGGACGATCACCAGCCCGGTGGCGAAGAGCAGGGCGATCAGGGGGAAGAACGACGCGATTCGCTTCGCGGACATGGCATGCTCCCGAGTGTGGAGGCTACGTTGTGCCGCATAGTACGCGAGCACTAAAGAGGGCGCAATATGTCAGTGGTCAGCCGGAGGCGCCGAGCGCACGCGGTTTCGGTTGCCGCGGGCGGGGGCGCGCCTTACCTTGTCGCGCTCCGAAGCCACCCTCACACGGAGCCCGCGCCCTGAACGCGACCGTAGCCGCCACCGACCTCCCCTTGCCGCTGCGCGTGCGGGGCAAGGTGCGGGACGTGTACGACCTCGGAGACGCGCTGTTGATGGTCGCCACCGACCGGGTGAGCGCCTTCGACGTGGTGATGCCCGACGCCGTGCCGCGCAAGGGCGAGGTGCTCACCCTGCTCTCGGCGTGGTGGTTCGCGCGCACGGCCGACCTGGTGCCCAACCACCTGCTGTCGGTGGATCCGGATGCGATCGCGGAGCGCTACCCCGCCCTGGCGCCGCTGCGCGAGGTGTGGGCGCGGCGGTCGATGCTGGTGAGGAGGCTGGAGCCGTTCCCGGTGGAGTGCGTGGTGCGCGGATACCTGAGCGGCTCCGCGTGGAAGGAGTACCGCGAAAGCGGCACCCTGGCCGGCGAGCCGCTCCCCGCGGGGCTGCGCGAGAGCGACCCGCTCCCCGAGCCGCTCTTCTCCCCCGCCACCAAGGCGGAATCGGGACACGACGAGAACATCGCCTTCGCCCGCATGCGGGAGATCGTGGGCGCGGAAGCGGCCGGCCGCCTCCGCGCCCATTCCCTTGCGCTCTACGGCCGCGGGCGCGAGACGGCGGCGCGGGCGGGGATCATCGTGGCGGACACCAAGTTCGAGTTCGGCACGGACGCGGACGGGACGCTGCGGGTGATGGACGAGGTGCTGACGCCCGACTCGTCGCGCTTCTGGCCGGCCGACCTGTACCAGCCGGGGCGCGGACAGCCCTCGCTGGACAAGCAGCCGCTGCGCGATTGGCTCGAATCGCTGGTGGCGGAGGGGCGCTGGGCCAAAGCGCCGCCGGGCCCGCCTCTGCCACCTGACGTGGTGGCGGAGACCTCCGCGCGCTACCAGGACGCCTTCCGCCGGCTGACGGGTATGACACTGGACGACTTCCCCCTGCACTCCCCGGAGTCCGCGTGAACGTCGCCGTCCCGCGCCGCCGGCTCCGCCGCGGCATCGTCATCCTCCCCAGCGCCTTCACCCTGGGGAACCTGTTCCTGGGGGTGTGGGCGATCGTGGAGGCGTCGCGCGGCCAGTTCTGGAACGCGGGGTGGATGATCGTGGTGGCCGGGATCATGGACATGTTCGACGGCCGCATCGCCCGCTTCACCGCCACCGGGTCGCCCTTTGGCGAGGAGCTGGACTCGCTGGTGGACGCCGTGTCGTTCGGCGTGGCGCCGGCGCTGCTCATCTACTTCACCTTCTTCCGCCAGAGCGCGGGGGAGTGGAGCTGGATCGTCTGCTTCCTCTACATCGTGGCGGCCATCCTGCGCCTGGCGCGCTTCAACATCGAGCAGGCGGGGACGGAAAAGTCGTCGTTCCACGGGCTCCCCTCCCCCATCTCGGGCGCTACGCTGGCGACGTTCTACGCCTTCACCACCACCGACGTGTGGCAGCGCTTCTTCCATCGCGTCCCCATGCCGAGGGCGGCGGGGTTCCTGGCGCTGATCGTGGGGGTGCTGATGGTGAGCAACGTGCTCTACCCGGTGGTGCCGCGCTTCTCCTTCCGCACCTGGAGCGGGCGGCTGGCCTTCTTTCTGGCGTTCGCGGCCATCGTGGCGGCCTTCACGGTGCCGCAGTACTTCTTCTTCCCCATGGGCCTCCTGTACATCACCTGGGGCCTGGTGAGGACGGTGCTGGCGGGATTCGAAGAGAAGCTGCCGGACCGCGACCCCATGATCCTTGAAGAGCCCGCGGAGGAAGAGGCGCGCGAGCTGGACTATGAAGAGATGCGGCCCAAGCGCGAGCAGCCGCACGCTGACGAGGAGGCGACGTGACGGAGTACCGGATCGAAGTGCGCGTGACCCCCCGCCGCGGCATCCTGGACCCGCAGGGGAACGCGGTGGCGGGAGCGCTGGGCACCCTCGGCTTCCGCGGCGTGCGCGACGTGCACGTGGGGCGGCTGATCGTCTTCCACATGGACGCGGAGAGCGAGGACGAGGCGCGGGAGCGCGGCGAGGCGATGTGCCGCCAGCTCCTGGCCAACCCGGTGACGGAGGACTTCAGCGTGCAGGTGGCGGCGGCCCCCGGGAGCGCCCGGTGAAGATCGGCGTGGTGACCTTTCCCGGCTCCAACTGCGACTACGACTGCTTCAAGGCCGTGCAGGAGCAGATGGAGGCCGAGGCCGTCTACCTCTGGCACCGCGAGCACGACCTGCAGGGGGTGGACGCCGTCTTTCTTCCCGGCGGCTTCAGCTACGGCGACTACCTGCGCGCCGGCGCCATCGCCGCGCAGAGCCCCATCATGCGCGAGGTGGCCGCCTTCGCGCGCGAGGGCGGCCCGGTCGCGGGGATCTGCAACGGCTTTCAGATCCTGTGCGAGGCGGAGCTCCTTCCCGGCGCGCTGATGAGGAACCGCTCGCTCAAGTTCCGCTCGCACCAGGTGCACCTGCGCGTGGAGCGCGACGACCTGCCCTTCACCAGCGAGTACACGGCGGGCCAGGTGCTGCGCGTGCCCATCGCGCACGGCGAGGGGTGCTACTTCGCGGACGAGGCGACGCTGGACCGCGTGGAGGGCGAGGGGCTGGTCGCGTTCCGCTACTCCGCACCCGATGGCACGATCAACGCGGAGGCTAACCCCAACGGTGCCGCGCGCAACATCGCGGGGATCGTGAACCAGAGGGGGAACGTGCTCGGGATGATGCCACACCCCGAGCGCGCCGTGGACGCCCTGCTGGGCTCCACGGACGGCCTGGGGCTCTTCCGCTCCCTGGCCGCGCACCTGGCCCGCGCCTGAGGGCGCACCACGGGGAGGGAGCGATGGCGAGAACGGCGGCTCTAATTTTTGCGGTGGCGCTGCTGGCGGCCGCTTCGCCCGCGGCGGCGCAGACGATCTCCCCGGGGATGACCGCCGCGCAGGTGCGCTCGCTGCTGGGCGATCCCGTCACGGTGCGCAGCGCGGGCGACTGGAGCTACCTCTACTACCTGAACGGGTGCGCGGTCCGCTGCGGCTCGGATGACGTGGTCTTCATCCAGAACGACCGCGTGGTGGCCGCCGTCTTCCGCACGGGCCGCCGCCGCTTCGCCGGCCCGGTCGCCGGCGTCGCGCTGGACGGCACCGCCGGGCGGGGTGACTCCGACGCCGGGATGGTGCGCCTCGACGAGACCCCCGAGCGCCCCACGCAGATGCGCGTCCGCGACGGCGCGCGCGAGGAGCCGGGGCGCACGGTCATCGGCCGTCCCGGCGCGGCGCGCGTGGGCGGCGTGCGGCTGGAAGGCGGCGGCTCGGGCGGCACCACCATCATCCGCCGCGACGACACGGACCCGCGGGACGATGCGCGCCGCGGAGGCCCTCCGGCTCGCGTCGGCAGCCAGGATGCGCGGGGCCGCGTGAACGACACGCGCCCGGACGATCGCAACCAGCTCACCGGCACGGGCGTGGACAGCCCGGACGACGACGTGGCGGCGGTGGACTCCGCCCGCGGCGCCCCCGCCACCGCCGTGGACGACGCCCGCCGCGCCCGCGAGGGCCGGGTGGAGGCCAACACCGTCCGCCGCGGCAACACCGCCGCCACCGCCGACTCCACGCTGAACCGCGCCCGCCGCGAGCGCGAGCGGAACGTGACCCCGAGGACGGTGACAAGGCCCTGAACCGCAGTGCGTTAGTGCGTGAGTGCGTTAGTGCGTGAGTGCGTTGTGACACGGCGTGTCACCCCCCCTTTGTCATCCTGAGGGAGCCCGCGTGTTCGAGGCCCGTCGCGCACTGCGGGACTCCTGCGGCGACCGAAGGATCTAGCCGGCGAGGCAAGAGGCCGGCGCGACACGGCGGGCCTCTCGGCACGTGTAGTAGATCCTTCGCTCCGCGCCGGAGGCGGAGCCGAGGAAAGGACGGAGAAGCGCGTCACTCAGGATGACATAAGGGAGTTGACGGGATGGGGGAGATGGCGGCCCGTCGCCCCGCACTAGCACCAACGCACCCCTTGGCCGCGCCGACCTCCGCGGCCACGCTCATAAATCCGAATTCGAACCGATGCCCCCCACGTCCCGCCCCGGAGACCCCGCCATCACCGCCGAGCTGGTGGCGGAGCACAAGCTTTCGCCCGAGGAGTACGAGCTGATCCTGGGCATCCTCGAGCGCGAGCCCACGTACACGGAGCTGGGGGTGTTCAGCGCCATGTGGAGCGAGCACTGCGGCTACAAGAACAGCCGCCCGCTCCTCAAGAAGCTCCCCACCCAGGCGCCGTGGGTGCTGCAGGGCCCCGGCGAGAACGCCGGCGTCATCGACGTGGGCGACGGGCTGGCGGTCGCGTTCAAAATCGAATCGCACAACCACCCATCCGCCGTGGAGCCGTACCAGGGCGCCGCGACGGGCGTCGGCGGCATCCTGCGCGACGTCTTCACCATGGGCGCGCGCCCCATCGCCATGCTCAACTCCCTCCGCTTCGGCGAGCTGGACGGCGCCGGGGGCGACCGCGTGCGCTACCTGATGTCCGGTGTGGTGAAGGGAATCGGCGACTACGGCAACTGCGTCGGCATCCCCACCGTGGCGGGTGAGGTGTACTTCGACGGCGCGTACGAGGGGAATCCGCTCGTCAACGCCATGTGCGTCGGGCTGATGAAGGCGGACGAGCTGATCCGCGGCGTGGCCGAGGGCGTGGGGAACCCCATCATGGCCGTGGGCGCGCGCACCGGGCGAGACGGCATCCACGGCGCCACCTTCGCATCGGCCGAGCTGAGCGAGGAGGCGGAGGCCAAGCGCCCCATGGTGCAGGTGGGCGACCCCTTCACCGAAAAGCTCCTCCTGGAGGCGTCGCTGGAGCTGATCCGCTCCGGGCACATCGTCGGCATCCAGGACATGGGCGCGGCGGGGCTCGTCTCCTCCTCCACCGAGATGGCGGCGCGCGGCGGCACCGGGGTGGAGATCGAGATCACCCGCGTCCCCGTGCGCGAGCAGGGGATGACGCCGTACGAGATCCTCCTCTCCGAGACGCAGGAGCGGATGCTGGTGGTGGCCAGGGACGGGCGCGAGGAGGAGGTGCGCGCCATCCTCGGCAAGTGGGAGCTGGACGCGGAGACGATCGGCCACGTCACGGACACCGGCCGCTACGTCGTCCTGGAGAACGGCGTGACGGTCGTCGACCTTCCCGGGGAGCCGCTGGTCAACGCCTGCCCGACCTACACCCGCGAGGGCGTCGAGTCGCCCGAAGTAGTTGCGCTGCGCAACTGGCCCACCGCCGATCTCCAGCCGCGCGCGGAGGAGGCGGACCCGGCGTGGACGCTGCGGCAGCTCCTGGACTCGCCCACGGTCGCGTCGAAGCGCTGGGTGTACGAGCAGTACGACAGCACGGTGAGGACGAACACCGTCGTGGGGCCGGGGTCGGACGCGGCGGTGCTGCGGCTGCGCGGCACCAACAAGGCGATCGCGGCGACGGTGGACTGCAACGCGCGCTACGTGTACCTCAACCCGTACCGCGGCGGTCAGATCGCCGTGGCCGAGGCGGCGCGAAACCTGGTTTGCTCCGGTGCCCTGCCCCGCGCCGTGACGGACAACCTCAACTTCGGCAACCCGCTGAAGCCGGACGTCTACTTCCAGCTCTCGGAGTCGCTGCGCGGCATCGGCGAGGCGTGCACGGTGCTGGCGACGCCCGTAACCGGCGGCAACGTGTCGCTGTACAACGAAAATCCGCGCGGCGCCATCTTCCCCACTCCGACCATTGGAATGGTGGGCGTGGTGGAGGACCTGGCGCACGTCACCACCGTCGCCTTCAAGGGCGAGGGCGACGTCATCGGATTGCTGGGGACGAACCGCGACGAATTGGGCGGGAGCGAGTATCTGAAGGTTGTCCACGGCCGCCTCGCCGGCGACGCGCCCGCGCTCGACCTGGAGCAGGAGGCTGCGCTGCAGCGTGCGCTCCTCGCCGCCATCCGCGCCGGGCTGGTCCGTTCCGCGCACGACACGGCGGAGGGCGGGTTGGCCGTCACGCTGGCGGAGTGCGCGTTCGCGGCGTCGCCGGCGTGCGGTGTGGATGTGGAGCTGGAGGACGACATCCGCCAGGCGGCGCTCCTGTTCGGCGAGACGCAGAGCCGCGTCGTCGTCTCCTGCCGTCCGGACGATTGGGAGCGGCTGGCGGCGGTGATGGCGGAGCACGGTGTCCCGGCGGCACGCATCGGCACGGTGGGTGCGCCGGACGGGCCGTTCCGCATCGCCACGCGCGGCGGTGTGCTGGATGCGCGGGTGTCGGAGCTGGTAGCGGTGTATGAGTCCGCCATCCCGCGCCGCATGGACGGCAGCGTCGGAGACGTGATGACGTCGCTGCGGTCCGAGGTGCAGAACGGGCAGGAGTAGGCGGACGCCAGCGCGGCATTGGGCACGGGCGCGATGAATCGCGCGCCTACGGGTGCGGACAGAAGGGGGCGATCATGCAGGCGGTTCAGATCATGACGGGGATCGGGGCGGTGCTGGAGCTGCTGGGGGAGGCGTTCGAGGGGCCGCGGGATCCGCGCTCGACGTGGTTCGTGAGCAACGCGCCGGACTCGGGGATCTTTGGGACGCTGGCGGGGCTGTCGCCGCAGGAGGCGTCGCGGGCGCCGGGGCCGGGGCGGAGGAGCGCGGCGGCGCACACATCGCACCTGGCGTTCAGCCTGCGCGTGAGCGCGGCGAAGCTGCGCGGCGAGGAGCCGGCGGTGAATTGGGCCGAGAGCTGGGCCGTCTCCAGCGTAGACGAGCGCGGGTGGGCGGGGCTCCGCGCATCGCTGCGCGCCGACTACGACGACGCCCGCGCACAGCTCGCCTCGCGCACCGAGTGGGACGCGGAAGCGCTGGCCGGCGCCATGGCGATCGTGGCGCACTGCGCGTACCACCTGGGCGCGCTGCGGCAGATCGTGCACCCGCCCGCACACGATCCGCACCGCTGAGCGCACACCGGCGGCGCAGCGGTGTACGCAGGGGCCACGGCGCGAAAGAACGCCGCAACGGACACCGAAAGGAAGCAACGGCATGTGTGGAATCGCAGCGGTCTCTGGCACGCCCGAGGCCGCGAAGCTCGTTTACCTGGGGATGTACTCGCTCCAGCACCGCGGCCAGGAAGCCGCCGGCATAGCGACGTACGACCGCACCACCGGCGCCAGCCACCGACACCGCGCGCCGGGCCTGGTCTCGGAAGGCTTCAGCGAAAAGGTGCTCGCCGGCCTTCCCGGCGACGTGGCGCTGGGGCACATCCGGTACTCCACGGCCGGGGGCGCGGGGCTCAAGAACTCGCAGCCGATCCGCGTGCGCTACCGCGAGGGGCAGCTCGCGCTGGTGCACAACGGAAACCTCACCAACGCCAGCGAGCTCCGCTCCCGGCTGGTGAACGACGGCGCCCTCTTCCAGAGCGACATCGACAGCGAGGTGATCGTCCACCTGATCGCCCGCTCCCCGCGCGAAGGCGTGGAGGCGCAGATCGACGACGCGCTTTCGCAGCTCACGGGGGCGTTCTCGCTGCTGATCATGGTGAATGACACGCTCTACGCCGCGCGCGACCCGCTGGGGTACCGTCCCCTCGTCATCGGCCACCTGCCGGCCGGCGGAATCGTGCTGGCGTCGGAGAGCTGCGCGCTGGACATCATGGGCGCGCGCTTCGTGCGCGACGTGGAGCCCGGCGAGGTCCTGCGCATCCGCGGCAGCGAGATGACGAGCCTGCGCCCGCTGCGTCCCGAGGGGGAGCCGCAGCCGTGCGTCTTCGAGCTGGTGTACTTCGCCCGGCCAGACACCCACCTGTGGGGCTTCTCGGTGGATCGCGCACGCCGCGAGTGCGGCCGCACCCTGGCCGACGAGCACCCCGCCGATGCGGACATCGTGATCTCGGTGCCCGATTCGGCCAACTCCGCCGCGCTTGGCTTCGCGGAGCGGAGCGGCATTCCCTTCGAGCTGGGGCTGATCCGCAACCACTACGTGGGGCGCACCTTCATCGAGCCCTCGCAGGCGGGGCGCGACTTCAAGGTGCGCATGAAGTACAACGCGGTGCGCGAGATCCTGAACGGAAAGCGGGTGGTGGTGGTGGACGACTCGCTCGTGCGCGGCACCACCAGCCGGGGCCTGGTGAACATGCTCCGCGAAGCGGGCGCGCGGGAGGTCCACTTCCGCCTCGCGTCGCCCCCCGTGCGCCACCCCTGCTTCTACGGCATCGACATGCCCACGAAGGAGGAGCTGATCGCCGCCAACAAGAGCACCGACGAGATCCGCGCTTTTCTGGGCGTCGATTCGCTCGGGTACCTCTCGTCCGGCGGGATGCTGGACGCGGTGAGCGACGCCGGCACCTTTTGCACCGCATGCTTCAGCGGCGACTACCGCGCCCCGCTGGTCGATCAGGAGCGCGGGTTCGCGATGAGCTCGCATTGTTGAACGGCGAGTGCCTAGTGCCAAGTGCTCAGTGCCTAGTAACTTCGTAACTGAGCACTAGGCACTGGGCACTTGGCACTTTCCACCCGGTACTTTCATCACACCGAGGTTCTATGAAATACCGCACTTATCCCGGCACCGACATCACCGTCAGCGAGGTGGGGTTCGGGCTGTGGACCCTCGCAGCCGGGTGGTGGGGCGAGTTCACGGACGACGAGGCCGTCGCGATGCTGCACCGCGCGTACGACCTGGGGATCACCCTCTTCGACTCCGCGGACACGTACGGCAACGGGCGCGCGGACGAGCTGCTGCGCCGCGCCTTCAGCGACCGGCGCGACCGGGTGGTCATCACCACCAAGGTGGGCTACGACTTCTACAGCCACCCCGACGCGCGCCGCGGCCAGCAGGAGATCCCCCACAGCGCCGATCCGGAGTACCTGCGCTTCGCCGTCGAGGAGTCGCTGAAGCGCCTGGGGACGGACGTGATCGACATCGTCTCCTACCACAACGCGCACGAGGAGCACGTCCCCGACGACGCGATCTGGGAGACGCTGGAGGCGTTGCGGCAGGAGGGGAAGATCCGCGCGTGGGGCGGCGCGCTGGGCCCGTCCAACGGCTACCTCTTCGAGGGGCTGGACCTGGTCCGCGAGCGCCACGCGCAGAACCTCCAGCTCATCAACAACATCCTCGAGCCGTTCCCGGGGCAGATCCTCACCGAGGCCGCAGAGCAGAGCGGCCGCACGGGGATCCAGGTGCGCGTGACGCACTCCAGCGGGATGCTGGAGGGGAAGTACACGGCCGACACCGAGTTCGCCAAGAACGACCACCGCCGCCACCGCCCGCGCAGCTGGCTGATCAACGGCCTGCAGAAGCTGGAGTCGCTCCGATTCTTGCACGAGGGTCGCGGGATGACGCTCGGGCAGGCATCGCTCAAGTGGCTCCTCGCCTCGCCGGCCGTGATGACGACGCTCCCCAACATCTACAACGTGGAGCAGCTGGAGGAGTTCGCCGCGGCCGCCGACCTCCCCGACCTCACCGCCGACGACCTGTCGCGCATCGCTGAGCTGCAGCGCACCAACTTCGGCGTGCACGAGGACCACATGCGCTACAAGGGCACCATGCAGCGCGAGGGCGAGCCGCTCGGCCCCGTGTACCGCTACGAGGGCGACGGGTACCCGGTTGTCGGCGCGGAGATGGCGGCGGCGGACTGAGGGGGCGGGCCCCCACCCCCGCTCGTCACCTCGCGGCCCCACCCCCAATAACAAACTGGGGGAGGGGCGTTTAGCATACGTCGGTGCGGAGGGCGTGGGGCGTCGCGGGGGAGGGCGCGGGCAGCCACGTGGGGCGGCCCCTACGAGGTTGGCGTGCGCGCGAGAGGCGGCGGAGCGAACCGTGCGCGGGTGCGATGAGTTGCGCCCCTTGCGTGACAAGAGGGGCGCTGCGCAATGCCGAGCAGGTGGCCTTCCGTTGTCATCTTCTCGGCGTGATTCGCCCCAGACTAACGTCGGAATGGGGCTCCTCAGTCTGAGGTCGTTTCCTGTGTACCAATGGATTCAATCATAGGGATGCTCACGAGCCGGAAGCACAGCCACCAGAAGTAGTGACATGCGTCCGACAGGAAGTCCCTGTAGTCCATCAAACCGTGCGCGACCTCGTTCCGCAGGTTGGGACCAAATTTCTCAACGAGCAAGCTCCGGAGGGCGAACACCATATCGGGACCGAGCAGATCCACCAGTTCAGCCTGGCCGAGCAGCGTGTTCAAGTTCCGCTCCATCTGGATTCCCTCGTCGTTGAGGGCGGTCACCATTACCCCGTTTTGTCGCAACAACTCGCGGATGGAGTGCTCCACCTGGTGCACTAGAATGTGGATCGCCTTCGGCATATCCCCTGAGAACCCCGCGTAAAACGCCTCTGCGTAGAGCAACTCGCGTCCTGCGGGAATCAGCGGGTTGTTCGCGACGATCCAGAAGAAGTCATCTACGCGTAGCGGGTGCTCGTCGATGATCACGCGGCACGAGGGGATAATGGCCCCGCGGACCATCGCCTGATGAATCATCGCGGCGTGCTGAACCATGTCCACTCGCAAGGCCGCCTCCCGCTCACCAGGATCGGCGGAGTCAACTGAACCCTGGCGCGCTACCACTCGCCCCTCACGGTTGTGCTGCACCGCGGGAAAGAACTTCCTGAAGAAGTACTTTTCAGCCGCCTCCTCGGCCCGCCGCTTCAGGTCTGCATACGCTGGAATAGATGAATAAAATGCGAACGCAAGGAGCGCAGCGGGTAAATCCTTGCCCGAGACCGCCTTCTCTGCGTCCGCCACAAGGTCGCCCAACGGCATCTCATAAGAGTAGGGGAGCAACGCGCCTGGGATATCACGCTGATATTCCATCATGAGACGTATTACCTCAGCCGTCCGCTCCTGCATCCCCCCGGCGCGCCGGAGGGCTACTACCGCGCGCTGCAAGTGGGAGGCGGCCGTGATCCTCCCAATGTGTGGACGGTCCGCAATTTCGGCTGCGCGTTGCACGTAGGTCTCCGCCACCCTGCGCAACGCCTCTTGGCGCCCTTCCGCATCTTGGGCACCCGCCGCGAGATCTTCCGCGAGGAGCCAGTAACGCTCGGCCCGGTGCCAATCCGCCAGTTCCTCTGACCGCTCCGCAGTCTCCACTGCTATGCGGTGGAGCCGCACCGGATCGTCCAAGCGGAAGCGGAGCGCAAGGGTGGACAGCCGAAGTGACAGCATCCCTGTGTCCGTCACACCAAGCTCGTCGATCATCCGGCGGACGAGGGCGGCAACGTCTCGGAACGGCTCGGTCTTTGGGCCCAGCCTAGCTGCAAGCTCCACCGCGCGCTCTAGAGCGCGCATAGGCGGGAAGGAGCGCGATGTGTTGCGGCCGAGATCACCCGCGAGTTCCAAATACGCCCCCACCGCGAGGCGAGCCATTGGAAACCCACGCCCATACACCCACACGAAGTCCGCCAACCGCGCCCGCAACCAGGGGTGTCCAACATCGGGAGCGAAGACACGCAACGCTTCTACTTGTTCGCGCGTGACAGTCTCAGGCGAGACGCCGGTGGCGATCCAGGGTCGGAATGGGTGCGGGTGCTGATCGGCGCTTAGCTGAAAAGACGAGATGTCTGCCAGGAGCCTAAGAGCCGCTTCTTTGCGCGGCTCACCGCGCGCACGCGCGGCATCCGCGGCCGCGTACAACGATTTCGCGATCTCGTAAAACTCTAGGTCGCTTGCCGAAGCAACGGCCGCGTCCCACCCGGAATCGCGGAGGTCTTCGGGTCCGAGTTCAATGGGATGTACGGAGGACATAGGGGCGTGAGGGGTGGGCTCGGCTCCCGAAACCAGTACAGATTGGCTGTACCACCAGATTCAGTTGAGGAAGATCGCTTCCGCACCGTGTGCGGATAGAGCTGACCCTGCATGCAAATCGGCAATTGGGTCACCTCACGGGCGGTGGAACATACATACGGTCCCGCAGTCCACAATAGACCGCGCATGTTGGAGCGCAGCTCGAGCGCGTAGTGGGCTCCCGCGGAGCGCGCTGCACAGGGTTGGGTGCGCTCGAAGTCGATGGCATCTGACGCCGCGGACCCACGCCCCCTCTCTCGATAACAGAGGCGCAGCCTCTCCTGTTATCGGGAGAGGGGGCAGCGAGGAACGAGCGGGGGTGAGGGCCCGCCTTGACACCACGCCGCCCCCGGAGCAAGATGCGGCACACCCATCCGCCCCCGCATCCCTCCCGAGCCCGTGACCCGCTCCGCGCATGCCCTCGTACTGCTCCTGGCGCTGATGGGCGCCACTCCGTCATCCGCGCAGCGCCCGCGCGCCCGCGAAGCTGGGGTGGTGATCGGCATCCTCCCCACCGGGCCCGCCAACGCGATCACCGACGTCGAGGGGGTGCGCGTGGGGCAGGTGACGGTGAGCGAGGGCGATTCGGTGCGCACCGGCATCACCGCCATCCTGCCGCACGCGGGCAATCTCTTCCGTGAGCGCGTGCCGGCGGCGATCCACGTGGGGAACGGCTTCGGCAAGCTGCTGGGCTTCACGCAGGTGCGGGAGCTGGGCGAACTGGAGACGCCCATCCTGCTCACCTGCACCCTGTGCGTGTGGCGGGCGGCGGACGCGATGGCGGGGTGGCTCCTGGCGCAGCCCGGAATGGAGGACGTGCGCTCCATCAACCCCGTCGCGGGCGAGACCAACGACGGCACCCTCAACGACATCCGCGCGCGTCCCATCCGGCCGGAGCACGTGGTGCGCGCGCTGGAGAGCGCGTCCGCGGGGCCGGTGGAGGAGGGCTCCGTAGGCGCGGGCGCGGGGACGGTGGCGTTCGGGTGGAAGGGCGGCATCGGCACCAGCTCGCGCAGGCTGCCGGCGTCGCTGGGCGGCTACACGGTGGGCGTGCTGGTGCAGAGCAACTTCGGCGGCGTGCTGACCATCAACGGTGCGCCGGTGGGACGCGAGCTGGGGCGCTTCGCCTTCCAGCGCGAGCTGGCCGCCATCCCGCCCGTGCACGAGGACCGCGCGGACGGCAGCATCATGATCGTGCTGGCCACGGATGCGCCGGTGGACGCGCGCAACCTGGACCGCATCGCCCGCCGGGCCCTCAGCGGCCTCGCGCGGACGGGCGCCAGCATGACCAACGGATCCGGCGACTACGTGATCGCCTTCTCCACCGCCGCCACGGTGCGGCGCCGCGCAGGCACCACCCCCGCCGCCACCGCCGAGCTCCCCAACGACGCACTCTCCCCCATCTTCCAGGCCGCCGCCGAGGCCACGGAGGAGGCCATCCTCAACTCGCTCTTCCGCGCCACCACCGTCCGCTCCCGCGGCACCACTGTCGAGGCGCTCCCCCTGGACCGCACTCTCGAAATCCTCCGCCGCTACAACGCCGTGCGCTGAAACGCCGTTCCTCTGTGCCCTCGCTTTTACCCTCCGCGTCTCTGTGTGAAACCGCTGTTCGAGGGACTTGCGCATCACTCGGCAGCTTCCGATCTTGCTCCCGTGCTACTCTCCCGGGTAGCAAGAAACACAATCCGCAGAACGCCCCCCCAGGAGAACGCGATGGAAGCCACCGATGCCGCGGAGCTGATCAGCGAAATACGCGAGGAGATGCGCGAGGAGCGCGCCGAGCACGCCTCGGACGACCGCTTCCGCAACGTGACGGCGCTGGTCATCGCCATCATGGCCGTGCTGCTGGCGATCGCGACGCTGGGCGGAGGCAACGTGGGCGAGGACATGATCCACAACAACATCAAGGCGAGCGACACCTGGAGCTTCTACCAGGCCAAGAACGTGCGCCAGACCTCGTACCGCCTGGCCGTGGACGACCTGGAGACGATGCTGGCGCTGAGCCCGTCCCTCTCCCCAGAGGCGCGCGCGAAGGCAGAGGCCAAGATCGCGGCGTACAAGCAGACGATCGCGCGCTACGACGACGAGCCCGATGCCGCCGCGCCCAACGACCCCATGCGCGGCGAGGGGAAGAAGCAGCTCTCGGTGCAGGCCCGCAGCTACGAAGAGGCTCGCGAGCGCGCCGCGGAGCAGGACGCCAACTTCGACTACTCGGGCGTCCTCCTGCAGATCGCCATCGTGATGGGATCGGTCGCCATCCTGGCCAACTCGCGCAAGGTGCTCTGGTTCGCCGTCGCCATGGCGATGACGGGCACGGTGCTGATGGTGAACGGCTTTTACCTGTTCTTCCACCTCCCGCTCTGAGCCCCGGCCAGACCGACTTCACGCCGCCGCGCCTTGGCACACCGGGCGCGGCGGCGTAGCTTTGTCGTAGCACGTCGATCCGAACCCCAGCACCGGAGCTTCTCCATGCGCCACATCCTGTCCGCGGTCGCACTTCTCGCCTGCGCCACACCCGCGCTGGCGCAGCACAACCACGCTCCCGCGCAGCAGCAGGGCCACGCGCACGCCGCGGGGCACACGCACGGTGAAGGCGGGCAGCTCCCTGACGGGTGGAAGGCGCGCCCGGACCGAGCCAACTCGGACATGACCAAGCTGCACTTCATGCCGATGAGCGGCGGGTTCCACGCCATCACGGGCCCCGCGGCGATCCTCTACCGTCCGGCGGACCAGGCGCGCGGCGTGTACACCGTGCAGGCGCGCTTCAACCAGCGCAAGGCGCCCACGCACCCGGAGGCGTACGGCATCTTCTACGGCGGGCGCAACCTGGAGACCGGGACGGTGGAGTACTTCTACTTCCTGATTCGCGGCGACGGCAAGTACGCCGTGAAGCACCGCGCGGGCAGCGAGGTGCACGACATCCGCGACTGGACGGAGCACGCCGCGATCCGCAAGCAGGACCGCAACGGCCGCGCGAGCAACCTCGTCTCCGTCGCGGTGAACGCGACGGCGGTGACGCTCATCGTGAACGGCGCGCGCGTCGCGCAGTTCCCGCGCACCCAGATGAGCGCCACGGACGGCGTGCACGGCCTGCGCATCAACCACAACCTGGACGTGCTGGTCGACCGCATCTCGCGGCGGTAGGCCCTCACCCCCGGCTCGTTACACTCGCCTGCCCCCTCTCCCGATAACAGGAGAGGGCTCCGCCCTCTGTTATCGAGAGCGGGGGCCAGGAAAATACGCCCCTGCCACGGCATCCGTGGTAGGGGCGTGATTCATCACGCCCGTGCCCGACCTCGCTCCGCTGTCCGTTCCCAGCGCCGCAACCTCGTAGGGCCGCCCCGCGTGGCTGCCCGTGCCCCTCTCCGCGACGAACCCGCCGCCCCGCACCCATGCACGCAAACGCCCCTCCCCCAGGTAGTTATTGGGGGAGGGGCCGCGAGGTGACGAGCGGGGGAGGGGGCCCTCTACGCCGACACCGCCAGCGCCTCCGCCGCCCCGCGCCACCCGGGGATCGCCTCGAACACCCGGAGCGCGAGCGGCACGCGGCCGAACGGTGCGCTCACCTGCACCCCCTGGATGATCGGGAGCGAATCCCGCAGCATCTCCTGCGCGATCAGGGTGCCCTCCTCCACCGCGGCGTCCTTGCCGAGGTCGCTCGCGCGGCGCATGCGCTCCATGACCTCGGGCGGGACGACGACGCCGGGGACCTCGTTGGCGAGAAACTCGGCGTTGCGCGCGGAGACCAGCGGCCAGATCCCGGCGATGATCGGAATGCGGATCCCCTCCTTCTCGATGCGCGCCACGAACGACTCCAGCTGGCGCAGGTCGAAGACGGGCTGCGTGATGGCGTACTCCGCCCCCGCCTCCACCTTCCAGTAGAAGCGCCGCAGCTCGTGCTCCAGGTCCTCCGCGCCGGGGTTGACGCCCACGCCCAGGACGAAGGAGGTGGCGTCGCCCAGGACGTTGCCGCCGGGGTCGAGGCCGCGGTTGAGGCGCGCGGCGAGGTTGGTGAGGCCGATCGCGTCGATGTCGAAGACGGCCGTGGCGTCGGGGTACGGCCCCATCTTGGGCGGGTCGCCCGTGACGAAGAGCATGTTGCGCAGCCCAAGCGCCTGCGCCCCCAGCAGGTCCGAGAGCATCCCCAGCAGATTGCGGTCGCGGCAGGCGTAGTGGACCACCGCCTCCATACCCACCTGCTGCTGGATGAGGAGCGCCGTGGCCAGCGCGCCCATCCGCGACTGCGCGCGCGGGCCGTCCGGCACGTTGACGCCGTCCACGCCCGCCGCCTTCAGGAGGCGCACGCCGTCCAGCATCGGCGCCGGATTCACGCCGCGCGGCGGGACGATCTCCACCGTGGTCAGGAACTCGCCCGCGGCCAGCTTGCGGCCCCATTCCGAGCGCTCGGCCAGCGGCACCGGCTCCACGGCGCGGCTGTCGGGCTCGTGCGCGGCGGCGTGAACGCGCGTGGACTGCGCCGGGGCCAGCATGCGCAGCGCGCCCGCCATGCTGGCAATGTGCTCGGGTGTGGTGCCGCAGCAGCCGCCCACGAAGCGCACGCCTTTGCGGATGAGGCGCGCCGTGTACGTGGCCATGTACTCCGGCGACGCCATGTAGATGGTGCGCCCGTCCACGTCGCGCGGGAGGCCGGCGTTGGGCTGCATGATGAGCGGCCGCTCGGTGGCGGCGAGCATCTCGTCGGTGGCGGCGAGCATGGCGCTGGGGCCCACGCTGCAGTTGAGCCCCACCACCTCCGCCCCCCACCCGGCCAGCCGCTCGGCGAGCGTGGCGGCCTCGGTGCCGAAGGGGGTGCGCCCGTCCTCGCGGATCGTCATGTGCGCCACCACGGGGAGGTCGCAGACTTCCCGCACCGCCAGGATCGCCTGGTGGATCTCCTCCAGGTCCGCGAACGTCTCCAGGACGAAGAGGTCCACTCCGCCCTCGGCGAGCCCCTCCGCCTGCTCGCGAAAGATGGAGCGCGCCTCGTCGGCCGAGGTCGGGCCGAACGGCTCGATGCGCATCCCGAGCGGCCCCATGGCGCCGGCGACGAAGACGCGGTCGCCGGCGGCGCGGCGGGCGAGGCTGCCGGCGCAGGCGTTGATCTCGGCCGTGCGGTCCTCCAGGCCGTAGCGCGCCAGCTTGGCGCGGTTGGCGCCGTAGGTGTTCGTCTCCAGGATCTCGGCGCCCGCCTTGACGTAGGCGCGGTGCACGTCCGCCACCAGGTCGGGCTGGCTGGTGCACAGCTCGTCGTAGCAGCGGTTGATGTACACCCCCTTGGCGTACAGCATCGTCCCCATCGCCCCGTCGAAGAGGTGTGGGCGGCCGTCGGCCAGGAGCTCGCGGAAGTCGGGCATGGGCGTGGTTCGGTCCGTCTTTGAGTTTCAGCGGGGATAGTGCCAAGTCCTAAGTGCCAAGTGCTGAGTAACTGCGGTTACAGCACTTAGGACTCAGCACTTAGCACTTCCGTTTACATCACAATCGGCGTGGTCCCGAATACCGGAACCGCCCAAAGCACCCTGCCCTCACGATCGAAGCCGACCTCCGTGTCGCCGCGGCGGGCGCGGCAGGGGCCGGTGCGCTCCTTGTTGGCGTAGACCCAGCGCGTCGTGGTGCGGCCGTGGAGCCCGCCCAGCGTCTCCTCGACGGTGGGGCGCGGGGTGTTCGCGGGGAAGGCGTCGGCCAGGTGCCCAAGGTCGTTCTCGGTGCAGCGCTGCGGGTTCTTGCCCAGCCGCGCCGCCACGCTCGTGGAGTCGTCGCCCACGCGCACGCTGCCGGCGGCGCGCTCTCGCCCGCGGTCGCGAAAGAGGAGCACGCCCGCAAGTATCAGCACCCCCAGCGCGATGATGGCCGCGCTCACCATCCGGGAGCGCCCCCGGTTCGTCTTCAGCGCGCGATCCACGCTGTAGTTTGCCTTTGCGATTGCGACCTCCTCGCGCGTGGGCGCGGGGCTGTGGGGTGGCGTGCTACGGGTATCGGTGCCAGGTGCAGGCGGAATGCCAGAACTGCAGGGATGAAGGGATGAGGGATGAAGGGATGAACTGCACCCGGTGTCCCTCATCCCCCATCCCCCATCCCGTCATCCCGTTGAGAAGTACTTCGCCGCCGGATGGTGCACGACCAGCGCCGCCGTCGACTGCTCCGGGTCGAGCTGGAAGCCGGCGGTGAGGCCGACGCCGATCGACTCCTTGACCGGCAGGAGCTTGAAGAGGAGCTCGTGCTGCTCCACGTCGGGGCAGGCCGGGTAGCCCCACGAGTAGCGCAGGCCCCGCGGCTCGCCGATCCCCAGCTCCTGGCGGATGCGGCGGTTCACGAGCTCGGCCGCGCCCTCGGCGGTCTGCACGCTGAAGCCGTGCAGGTAGTAGCCCTCGCTGTAGTCCCCACCTTTCGTCTTGCGCTCGATGAAGTCCGCCGCGCGGTCGCCGCTCGTAACTACCTGGAGCGGGAGGACGTCCTGTGGGCCTTCGCCGTTCAGGGGGCGGAAGTAGTCCGCAAGGCACAGCTCCTCGCGGTCCTCCTGGCGCGGAAAGCCGAAGCGGCCCACCTCGCGCGTCCGGTCCTTGGGGTCGAACACGACCACCGCGTCGCCGTCGCGGCCGGCGGGGAAGTAGCCGTAGATGGCGCGCGGGCGGAGCCACCCCTGCGTGCGCGCCTCCAGCGCGTAGCGCACGAGGCGCGGCTCGAAGTCCTCGCGCACCAGGCGCTCCCACTCATCGCCCTTGAGGTTGCGGGCGCCCCACTGCATCCGGTACAGCGTGTTGCGGTCGATGCACTCCACCACGTCGTCCACGGGCAGGTTCTGCAGCACCTTCCACCCCCAGAACGGCGGCGTGGGAACGTCGGCCGCGCCCACGGCGGGGTTCTCGCGCGATGCGGGACGCTTCCCCTTCGCCGCCTCCTTCGCCGCGTTGTAGGCGGCGGAGCGGCGCAGCATCTCCTCGTTGTGCTCGACGATGAACTGCTCGCCGTTCTCGGCCATCAGGCTGTCCATCGTCGACAGCCCCTCGAAGGCGTCCTTGCAGTAGAACATCCCGGCCGGGAAGGGCTTGCCATCCTCCACCAGCGCCGCGCCGCGCACGAACGACGGGTTGATCGCCGCGCCGCCCACCAGCAGCGGATAGCGAAGGCCGCGCTTGTGCAGCTCCTGCGCGCACAGCGGCATCTGCTTCGATGTGCTCACCAGGAGCGCGGAAAGGCCGATGGCGTCCGCGCCCACCTCCTGCGCCTTCTCGATGATGGTGTTGACCGGTACCTGCTTGCCGAGGTCGTACACGGTGTAGCCGTTGTTGGTCAGGATGGTGTTCACCAGGCTCTTGCCGATGTCGTGCACGTCGCCGTACACGGTTGCAAGCACCACCTTTCCCTTCGTCTGCCCCTCCGCCTTCTCCAGGTAGTTCTCCAGCCGCGCCACGGCGCGCTTCATCGCCTCCGCGCTCTGCAGCACGAAGGGAAGGATCAGCTCGCCCGCGCCGAACTTGTCGCCCACCTCCTTCATCGCGGGAAGCAGGACGTCGTTGAGCACCGGCACCGCGCCGAACTTCTCCACCGCACGGTCGATCCACTCCTCGATCCCTTCCTTTTTGCGGTGCAGGATCTTCCAGTGCAGCGCCTCCTCCGGCTCCATCCCCGCCGTGGGATCGACGCTGGACTCCTGCTCGACCGTGCTGTTCTCGTAGAAGGCGATGAACGCCGCCAGCGGGTCGTGCTCCGCGGTGCGCCGGTCGAAGATCAGGTCGTCGGCCAGCCTGCGCTCCGCGTCCGGGATCTCGAAGTACGGCTTGACGTGCGCGGGGTTGATGATGGCCGTATCCAGCCCCGCCTGCACGCAGTGGTGCAGGAAGACGGAGTTGAGCACCCCGCGCGCCGCCGGCGACAGCCCGAACGACACGTTCGACACGCCCAGCGTGGTCAGCACGCCCGGGAGCGCCTCCTTGATCGCCCTGATCCCCTCGATGGTCTCCGCCGCCGATTTGCGGAACTCCTCGTCGCCGGTGGCGAGGGTAAAGGTCAGCGCGTCGAAGATCAGGTCGCTGGGGTGCAGCCCGTACTCGCCCACGGCGATCGCGTGGATCTTGCGCGCGGCCTCCAGCTTCGTCTCGCGCGTCTTGCACATCCCGCCCAGGTCGCGGTCGATGGTCAGCGCGATCACCGCCGCCCCGTGCGCCGCCACCGACGGCAGCACCGCGTCGCACCGCTCGCGCCCGTTCTCCAGGTTGATGGAGTTGACGATGGCGCGCCCCGGCGACTGCTTCAGCGCCGCCTCGATCACCGGCGCCTCCGTGGAGTCGATGCACAGCGGCGCGTCCACGCCCTGCGAGAGGAGCTTGACGACGGTGCGCATCTGGTCGTCCTCGTCGGCGCGCTCCGTCAGCGCCACGCACACGTCCAGCACGTGCGCGCCGCTCTCCGTCTGGTCGCGGGCCACGTCCAGGATGCCGTCGTAGTCGTCGCCCAGCAGGAGGCGCTTGACCTTGCGGCTCCCCTGCGAGTTGACCCGCTCGCCGATCATCGTCGGCGCCGGCTCCTGGATCAGGTCCGTCGCGCGGATGCCGGAGGAGAGGCGCGGCACGAACGCGGCCTCGCTCACCCGCGGCTTCGCGCCGCCCACGCGCGCCACCAGCTCGCGGATGTGCTCGGGCGTCGTGCCGCAGCACCCGCCCACGACGCGCACGCCGTGCTCGTTCACGAACTCGGCGAGCTGCTCGGCGAAGGGGACGGGCTCCAGCGGGTACACGGCCACGCCGCCGTCGTTGTGCGGGATCCCGGCGTTGGGGATGCACGAGACGGGGAGGCGCGCGTTCTCGCCCAGGAAGCGGATCGGCTGGCGCATGTGCTCGGGGCCGGTGGAGCAGTTGAGCCCCACCACGTCCACCCGCAGCGACTCCAGCGTCACCATGGCCGCGCCGATGTCGGTGCCCAGCAGCATCCGGCCGCTGGTGTCCAGCGTCACCTGCACCTGCAGCGCGACGGGCCGGCTCGCCTCGCGGATGGCGGCGCGGCACCCGAAGATGGCGGCCTTCACCTCCAGGATGTCCTGCGAGGTCTCCACCAGCAGCACGTCCACCCCGCCCTCGATCAGCGCCGCGGCCTGCTCCTGGAAGACGGGCGCGAGCTCGTCGAAGGTGATGTTCCCCAGCGTGGGGTCGCTCGCCGACGGCAGGAAGCCGCTGGGGCCGATGGAGCCGGCCACGAAGCGCGGCTTCTCCGGCGTGGAGAAGCGGTCCGCCACGCGCCGGGCGAGCGAGGCGGCGGCGACGTTGATTTCGCGCACGCGCTCCTGCAGGCCGTACTCGCGCAGCGTGATGCGGTTGGAGCGAAAGGTGTCCGTCTCCAGCACGTCCGCGCCCGCTTCCATGAACGAGGCGTGGATCTCCTCGATGACGTTCGGCTTGGAGATGACGAGGTAGTCGTTGCACCCCTCCAGCCTCTCGCCGCCGAAGTCCTCCGGGGTCAGGTTGTAGCGCTGGACCGAGGTCCCCATCGCCCCGTCGAAGACGAGGACGCGCTGGTCGAGTGCTGCGAGATATGGCGGGCGAAGCTGCTGCATGCGTGATTTCCAGAGAAACAAAGGCCCCGCGGCTCTCTTGGAGTGCGGGGCACGGCATACCAGAACGGGCTACCGGAGATCCCGACTCTTTAGCGTTTTTTTAGGTGGTCGCAAGCGGTCGCGGCAAATTCATCCACCGCACGCAGTTGGCGTGCAACGCGCAATCTACACCGATCTGTCGTGAGCGCAAGGCGTTGGCGCGCATGAATCCCGCGGACACCGGGGGATGAATCCCGCGGACACCGGGGGATGAATCCCCCGGCTGGAACTACGGGAAGACCGCTGAAGCGGTCTCGTGCGCGGCCGGGCGTGCGGTCACCCCACATTCTGTCATCCTGAGTTGTCGCCGGGCTCGCGGGCAATCACCAGGTTGCGGATCATGGGCGTCGCGGTGGGATGGTCAGATGTCCTGATCGAGCCGCCGGATGCCGCGGGCGACTCTCCCCAGCGCCGCACCCGATCTGAGCAGATAGCCGACGATCCCGATCCAGACCAGGACGATCAGGGCGAAAACGGGCCAGAACTCCCTCAGGGTTCGCGGCGGGGGCGCCTGCTGCGGGAGGCCGGATCCCTGCCGGGCGTATGGCACCGCGGGTTGACGCTCAGCCCGCGCTTCGTTCGTGCGGGCTGACGCTGCGTCCGGAGTCGCCAGGCCGCGAGCGTCCACCGGCACGAGGAGGGTGAGGACGAGAGCGACGGATGCGATCGCGTGCCGCATCATCGGCCGCCTCCCGCGGGAGAGGAGCGATGCCGCTCTCCGGCACGACGGGGGTGCTCGAGGAGCTCGATGTGCCGCTTCAGCCGCTCGTACTCGTAGCGGTAGAGCAACAGCCCGAAGTAGAAGAGGGTGAAGGCCAGCACGCACGCCAGGATCGTGCGGGTGATCTCCGGATCGGCGGTGGGGCCTTCCGGGTTCATCATCACCGGCTTGGGATGCTGCGTCCGGAACCAGTAGACGCTCATGTGGATCAGCGGAAGATCGACCGCGCCGATCAGCGCCGTGATGGCGGCGAGCCGCTTCCCGGTGTCGGGATTCGCGGTGGCGTCGCGCAGCATGAAGTACCCGATCCAGAGCAGCCAGAGGATCAGGGTGAAAGACAGGCGCGCGTCCCACACCCACCATGCGCCCCACGCGATCTTCGCCCAGAGCGGGCCGGCCACGAGTGTCGCCGTCAGGAAGAGGAATCCCGTCTCCGCCGCGGCCACCGCCATCGCGTCCAGCCGCTCGTCGCGAAGCAGCAGATAGCCCAGCGAGCAGAGAGCGAGCAGACCGTATCCGAACTCGCCCAGCCACGCGGTGGGAATGTGGATGTAGTAGATCCGCTGAATGACCCCCATCTCACGCTCGGTGGGAGCATAGAAGAAGACCATCCAAAGCGCTCCGACGACGCCCGCGCCACCGAGAGCAATGAGGATGGTTCCCCACCGGCGAACGGTCGCGCTCGCGGCGGGATCGAACGATGAGGTCGGGTTCATGGGGATCCCTCCGACGGGTCGGGAGGCGCTATGGCCTGCCCGACCAGCGCCTCGATCTGATTCGGATACACGGGGACGCCGCGGGTGATGACCTCGTGGCCCTCGTCCGTGACGATCACGTCGTCCTCGATGCGCACGCCGACCCCGCGCAGCCGCTCCGGCACGTCGTCGGCGGCGGGGATGTAGAGGCCGGGCTCCACGGTGAGCACCATCCCCGGCTCCAGAGCGACGGGCGAGCCGTCCGGTTTGGCGTAGGCGCCCACGTCGTGCACGTCCAGCCCCAGGAAGTGCGAGGTCTGGTGCATGAAGAAGCGCTGGTGCCCCTTGGCCTCGATCACCTCCTCCGCCGTGCCCGTCATCAGCCCCAGATCGATCATCCCCTGCACCAGCACCCCGAGCGCCGCCTGGTGGATGGCGGAGAACGGCGCGCCGGGCCGGATCGCCGCGATGGCCGCCTCCTCCGCCGCCAGCACGATTTCGTACACCTCGCGCTGCGCGGGCGTGAAGCGGCCGTTGACGGGGAAGGTGCGCGTGATGTCCGAGCAGTAGAGCCCCAGCGCGGCCCCCGCGTCGATCAGCACCAGGTCGCCGTCCTCGGTGCGGCGGGAGTTGTCGTGGTAGTGCAGGACGGTGGCGTTGGTCCCGCTCCCCACGATGCTGGGGAAGGCGGTTTCGGCCGTCGGCCCGGCCGCGCGAAACGTGGACTCGACGATCGCCTCCAGCTCCCATTCGCCGATCCCCGGACGGGCGCCGCGCATGGCTGTGGCGTGCGCGCGCGCCGCGATCTCGGCCGCGGCACGAATCCGCTCCAGCTCGGCGGGCTCCTTGATCATCCGCATCCGGTCCAGCACGACGGCGGGGTCGCGCACCTCGGCGGGGCCCTTGCCGGTGCGCGGGCGGGTGCGCCGGAAGCCGCGGAGCAGGCCCGTCACGCGTCCGTCCATCTCCGCGTCCGAGCCGAGCGCGTAGACGATGCCGTCCGCGGGCTCCACCAGCGCCTTGAGCCGCTCGTCCAGCTCTTTCATCGGGTACGCGGCGGTGGCGGCGAAGTGCTCGCGTGCGCCCTCGGGACCGGCGCGGGGGCCATCCCACGCCTCGCGCTCGGGATTGCGCTCGCGCACGAAGAGCGTCAGCCGGTGCTCGGCGTCGTGCGGCGTCAGCACGGCGACGGCGCCCGGCTCCGCGAAGCCCGTGAGGTAGAAGAGGTCGCTGTCCGGCCGGTAGCGGACGGAGGTGTCGCGCGACTTCACCAGCTCCGGGAGCGCCACCAGGATCGCCACCCCGCCGCCGATCCCCTCCAGGAAGCGCTCCCTCCGGCGGCGGTACGTCTCCGCGTCGAAACCGGCCGTCACAGCGTCTCGCGCAACGCGGCCTGCACCCGCGGCGCCAGATTCGCCCACGTCGCCTCGTCGTCCTTGGTGACGGTGACGAAGTCGGCCACGATGAAGATGGAGGCCACCCCTGGTTCCGCCATCAGCCGCGCCGCGATCGCGTTGTCCTTTGCCTCCCCGGCCGTATCGAAGGTGAGGCCGCTGCGCCCCTCCACCAGGGTGCGGCCCACCGTGAACTTGCCCGCGTTGGGATTGGGCGTCTCCTCGAACTTCACCTTTGCCTTCGCCATCCACTGCTCCACGGGTAAGGGTCAGTTGGAAAGCATAGGCCGCGCCGCCGCGGGACGCAACGAATGAGGCGCCTCGCCGGGGCGGCGGGGGCGTGTTAGCTTGGCGCCCGGCCACACAACCATTCAGGCGGACGGGGGTACGCACGGGGCAAGCTCCGCGCGCCGGCCGTCCTCTTTCGCACACGATGTCGAAGCACTTCCCTGCCCTGATCGCCTGCGCGCTGGCCGCGGCCCCGCTCGCGGCGCAGACCGTTCCACCCGCGGACAGCACCCGGCCCGCGGCGCCAGCGCCGTCACCCGCTCCCCCGCTCGCGGCACCCGCCCGGCCGCCGCTGGTGAACCCGTGCAGCGTGCGCCCTATCGAGCGCCTGGGCCGCAACCCGACGCCTTCCGAGCTTCGCTGCCGCTACAACGCGCGCGGGCCGGGGCGCTTCGGGTTGCTGTCGTACCTGGACGTGCCCGTCTACCAGCCCGCCACCCCGCTCCCAGGCACGCACGTCGTGGGCGTCCCCGGGATGCCGCACCCCGACCCGGGCGAGAGCTACGAGCACTGGGAGTGGCGGATCCTGCGCACCGTCTTCGGCGGCGAGGTGCGCCGCACGTACCGGGAGATGGAGCTGCTGGACCCTATCTTCGCGTCGAAGCTGCGGCGGATGGAGCAGGCGCTGGCCGCGCGCGGCGTGCGCATCCGCCGCCGCGAGACGTGGAGGGCGCCGCAGCGGCAGGCGTGGCTCTTTCAGCAGGGGCGCAGCCGGCCCGGCTTCTTCGCCACCAGCACCCTCACCTCATGGCACTGCCGCGTGGACCGGCTGGGCCGCGCCGCCGCCCGCGCCGCCGACTACGATGTCGCGCCCTCGCAGATGCCCGCCTTCCACCGCGCCGCCGCCGAGATGGGCCTGGAGAGCTACGGCGCAGACTCCAACGACCCCGGCCACGTCTACCTCCCCGACACCGACGCCGCGGCGGGCTTGGAGCTCGCCGTCCTGCGGCTGATCCCGCGCGTCCCCCACGTCACCCTCGCCACCGGCCGCCCCGACGGCGAGCTGCAGCCGCTCGGCGCCCTCGCCCGCTGGCGCCACCTGACGCAGATCTTCATCTCCGAGCCGTTCTCGCCGCTGCCCGTCACCGATCCGGTGCGTACGCTGGTGCCGGCCGTGCGCGCCCTCCCCAGCCGTCCGCCGCGCGGCACGTAACCAGAACTGCAACTGCATGGCTCACACAGAGACACAGAGCCACCGAGAGAACCGCAAAAGGTTTTCTCCGTGGCTTTCAGTTCCTTCTGTGGCCTCTGTGTGATGCTTTTCTCTGTTGTTTCAGCGTCCGGCGCTGTTCCGCCGGGCTACTCGCGAAAACTGGAGGCTGAGGTATACTGTGGGACATCACCCGGCCAGAGTACACCGCTCCGGCCTGTAACCTCCTGTCCCGCTCCGTACTATGGAATGGCTGTTCTCGGGCGAAGCACTGATTGCACTCGCCACGCTGTCACTCCTCGAGATCGTTCTCGGGATCGACAATCTCGTCTTCCTGACGATCCTCTCGGGCAAGCTGCCCCCGGAGCAGCAGCCGCGGGCACGGAAGATCGGGCTCGGGCTCGCGCTCGGAATGCGGGTGGCGCTTCTCCTCGTCATCACTTGGATCATCGGGCTCACCCGGCCTCTCTTCACCGTACTCGGCCAGGAGATCTCGGGCCGCGATCTCATCCTGCTGATCGGCGGACTGTTCCTGCTCGCAAAGAGCACCACCGAGATCCACCACAAGCTGGAAGGCGAGTCGGCGGGAAAGTCCGCCGGCGCGCGTGCCACCTTTGGTGCGGTGATCGCCCAGATCGTGATCATGGACCTCATCTTCTCGCTGGACAGCGTGATCACGGCCGTGGGAATGGCGGACGACATCCGCGTGATGATCATCGCGGTTGTGATCGCGATGGGCGTGATGCTCGCCTTCGCGGAGCCCCTCGGGCGGTTCGTGGAGGCACACCCCACCATCCAGATGCTCGCACTCTCGTTCCTGCTCCTGATCGGCTTCACGCTGATCGCTGAAGCGTTGGAGATGCACGTATCGAAGGGGAGCATCTACTTCGCGATGGGATTCTCTGTCTTCGTGGAGGTTCTGAACCTGAAATTCTCGAAACGGGGAAAGCCGGTAAACCTGAACGACGGCTGAACCCGCACCTCCAGACGGCGATCGCGCGGAGTGGGGATTTGAGTAGAGCGAGCGTCGAGGTGGGGGCGAGGGCGGGCAGACACGCAGGTCTGCGCGTACCGGATTCGCGCGAAGGCGCAGAGGTCGAGGCGGGACGGAGGGTGGGCGCGATAAATCGCGCCCCTACCTGGCACTTGCGCGCAATGCGGTGTTCCGCCCCTTCACAACCCGTTCGCGTACCCCACCATCTTGTACCGCCCCCCGCGCTCGATCACCGTCCCGAACCACCGGTCCTCCCCGCCGTCCGCCAAGCGCACCGTGCACCGCTCCCACAGCCGGTTCTCGCCCTCCACGACAGGTTGATCCTCACAGGCGTGGCCGCGGAAGCCCGCATCCGCGCCGCCGCGACGGCGGAGGAGGCGCACGATGCCTTTTTCGCTGTTCATCCGCATCTGGAACCAGAGCAGCGCGGGATCGGTGCGGAGCGGCGGGCGGGCGAAGCGGCTCGTCGGGAAGTACAGGTAGGCGAACTCCGCACGGTTCAGGAGCAGCGTGCGGAGCTCCGCCGTGTCCTGCTTTTCCACCGCGCGAACGAAGCGGCGCACCAGTTCGTCGCGGGAAGATGCGCCGCTGGTGAGGGAGTCCACCTCCGGCAGACCGGCGCGGAAGCGGCGCATCGCCTCCTCGGGCGGGAAGATGCTGTCGACGACGGCTGGTGCCGATGATTGAGCGGCGGGCGGTGCCGCGGGTGCGTCGGGGGCGCAGGCGGCGAGAGCGAGGATGGCGGTCAGCAGGATGGTGGATCTCATCGTGTCGGTAAAAAGGGCAGCCGGCGCGGCGTAGCGCCGACTGCCGTGGTGGCTCAGTTGCGAGAGTAGGTCGTCCAGTTCGCCCACCACCTAGCGCCGGTCGGGTCGGCGGCGCCGCGGTAGGATGTGCCGGTCACGGCGGTGCCCGCCTTCGTGGCGAGCGTGCCGGCGAAGGTGGCGAGGCCGCCCGTGCGCGCCGGCGAGGCGGTGGAGGGCTGCCAATCGAGGCCGGCGGTGCCGAGCGACACGTCGAACGTGCCGAAGAGTGAGGCGGTGGCGGACGTAGAGGTCGTGATCGCGTTCGCCGCCGAGTCGAGGGCGAAGCGGCCGCTGCCGGACTCGAACAGGGTGCCGTTCTCCGCCGCCAGGACGTTGCGGATCGCCAGGTCGCCCGCGGTGATGCGGTCGTTGGTGGCCGCGTCGCGGATGGCGAGGGCGGCGCCCGGCCAGCGCGCGATGATCCCGTTCACGTAGAAGCCGCCCGCGCCTCGCCGCAGCACCGCGCCGAACCCGCCCGCCGCCGGCACCACGCCCGGACCCGTGCCGATCATGGTGAAGTTGGCGAAGACCGGGATGGTGTGCGGCTGCGAGCTCTGGCCCGCGATGCAGTTGGCCCCGCTGCACCCGTCCACCTCGAACCCCTGCGGGTCGGTGGAGCTGTTCCCCGATCCGGCGCGCGGCGTCAGAATTGTGCTCTGCAGCGCGATCAGGAACTGGTTGCGCCCCACGAACCCTTCCGAGGCGTCGAAGTGGTCGTCGCCCGATTCGTAGGAGACGAGGTACTTGGCGTCCACCGCGCCGCCGAACCACTCGAACGAGTCGTCGAGCCCCGCCATCGTCTGCACGTAGTTGATGCGCGTCCCGCTGCCGACCGCGGCGAGGGTGAGCGAGTTCAGCTCCGCGTCCGGCACGGGGCCGAAGCCCGCGAACTCGATGCGCACGTAGCGCAGCTCGCCGCTGTCGTCGGCGTTGCTGGTGCCGCCGGCGTAGGTGACCGCCACGTTGCTGCCGCCGGTGTTGGAGCCCTCCAGGATCACCGGATCGCCGCGGTTGATGACGCCGTTCCCCACCAGGATCAGCCCGCCCCAGTCGCCCGGCTGGCGCTGCCCCGCCGCGCGGCGCGAGGTGAAGACGATCGGCCGCGCCTCGGTGCCCACCGCCTGGATCCTGGCGCCGCGCAGCACGAAGAGCGCCGAGTTGGCGTTCCCCTCGATGCGCGTGCCGGCATCGATGGTCAGCGTGGCGCCGTTGGCCACGTGCACCCAGTTGTTGAGGATGTACAGCGAGTCCGCGTGGAGCCGGCGGTTGCTGGTGATGTCGGACGAGAGCGTCACCTCGGGACGGTTGCTGGTCGCAACCGTCGTCTCGGGGCCGAAGTCGCTGCGCTCGCTCCCGTTGAGCGCCGCCACCCGGTAGCGGTAGCTGGTCTCGGGAAGGAGCCCCGTGTCGTCGTACGTCACGGTCTGCACGGTCGCGACCCTGGTCCACTCGGTGGAGGTGCCGGTCGCACGCTCCACGTCGTAGCCGGTCGCGTCCGGCACCGCGTTGAAGCTCACGCGCACCGACGACGGGCCGGTGGGCGTGGCCACGAGCCCGGTGGGGGCGAAGAGCTCCTCGTTCGTGGGGCTGCCGTCGCACGCGGCGACGAGCGCCAGGGCGGCCAACCACCTGCGGGATGCTGCGATCATTGCGCTTTTCTGCTCGGGTTTAAGAAGATCCGGCGGCGCCTTCGCAGCGCCGCCGGAATCCTAGCGGGGCGACGTATCCGCCCCGCGCATGCCCTGTCGCGATCGCGTCACGGGGTCATCGCTTCAGCGTCGCCCCCACGCTTAGCGTGCGTCCGAAGCGGTGGTACTCGCGCACCAGGTCGCCCTGGCGCACCTCGTACGGCTCGTCCAGCAGGTTGCGCGCGTCCACCTTGGCTTCCACGCCGCCGGCGACCGGGAAGCGGAGCGAGAGATCGAGCACGTGGCGCGGCAGCTCGTACACGTCCGGGAGCGGAGCCTCGGCCGCGCTCACGATGCGCCGGCCCGCCACGTTGAAGAGGAGGGTGGCGCTGGTGCCGCCGTCCGCGTACGTCACGCCGGTGTTCAGCACGTAGGGCGACTGCCCCACCATCGGGCGCAGGTCGCTCGTCTTGCTGCTCAGCGAGTCGCCGATCTCGATGCGGCTGCGCATCAGCGTCGCGTTTGCGAACACCGTCAGCGGCTCCAGCGTCTCGGAGAGCATGCCGAGGTCGGTGCGCATCTCCGTCTCCAGGCCGTAGTTGGTGGCCTGGCGCGCGTTCACGAAGGTCACGACCGGCGTGCCGGAGGTGGCGAGATAGACGCGCTCGATGGGGTCGTGGAAGCGCTTGGCGAAGAGGCCGAAGCTCAGCAGCTGCCCGCTCCCCGGGTACCACTCCCAGCGCGCGTCGGCGTTGTCGATGAGGGCGCGGCGCAGATCCGGGTTGCCACGTACGCTCTCGCCACCCAGCACCTCGCGGTACAGCACCGGCGCCAGCTCGCGGTACTCGGGGCGGCTCAGGGTGCGCGTGAGGGAGAAGCGCAGGTTCTGCACGTCCGTGAGCGACACGTTCACCGCCGCGCTCGGCAGGACGTCCGTGTAGCTGGGGCGCGAAGTCACCGCCGCGCCGCTGGTGGGCGCCGCGTTCAGCACCACTTCGGACCTCTCCAACCGCGCGCCGCCGATGAAGCGCACGTTCTCCATCAGCGCCAGCTCCACCATCCCGAACCCGCTCGCCAGCCGGTCCTCGGCGTCGTACGAGCCGCCCGCGCCCAGCGGCGTCACGTTGAAGATGCGGCTCCCCGGCGCCGTGTAGCGCCCGTCGAAGATTTCCTCCGGCCGCGCCTGCCGCTGCTCGCGCGTGAGCGTGCCGAGCGCGGAGATGCTGTACGCGTGGTTGTCCGCCTCGCGGTCCGTGGCGCGGTAGAGCCCGCCGACCTTGATGCGATGGCGGCCGATCTCGCGCTGGAAGTTGGCTCCGCCCTCGAGGCTCGTCTCGCGCAGGTCGCTGAAGGTGCGCACCGCCCCCTCGTTGCTCCCGCCGAACCAGGCCGGAGCCAGCTCCACGCCCGTGGCCGGGTCGCGCTCGCGGGCGTACACGATCTCCGACCGGTCCGGCTCCACCCGCTCCACGCCGCTCGAGGTGAACGACCAGTCCACGCGGTTGCGCCCGGCGATCAGGTACTCGCCCGAGAGCTGGTTGCTGCGCACGCTGCGCTCCACGTAGCGGAGGCGCTCGATGTCCAGCGGCAGGTTGGCGTTGATGCGCTCGGTGAACCCGCTCTCGCGCCGCGCCTCGTTGTCCGCGCCGCGGTTGTACGAGTTGTTGAGCGACACGCGCCCCGCCGTCCCCAGCTTCGTGCTCAGGTTTAAGAGGCCGCCCCACAGCACGCTGGTGCGCCCCGTAGTCCCCGCGAACTGCGACTCGATCTGCGGACGCGCATCCTGCCCCGCGATCACGGTGGCGCGGATCTGCTCCTGCGATGCCTCCGTGGCGCGCGTGTAGGTGCCGGACGCCAGGTAGCCCACGTCGCGCCCGAAAATCCCCCGCGTGCCGCCCAGCGAGAAGCCGCTGGAGAGGTTGGGGAGCTCGCTGGCCGGTCGCGCGCTCCACGTGTTGCGGAACGAGCCGGCGATCCGCGTCATGTCGTCGCGGGTGAGGTTGGCGAAGCTGCCGGCGCCGCGCACCATGAACGGCACCTCGCGCGAGCGCCCGCCGAAGGCCAGCCACTCGTTCCCCGCGCTCGGCGCGAAGGGCAGGGTGCGCGCCGTGCCCACCGTGTTGTAGGCGGAGGCAAAGGAAAAGGTGAACGTCGAGCGCGCCGGGAACTCGCGAGTGCGGATGTTCACCTGCGCGCCGCTGAAGTCGCCCGGCTGGTCCGGCGTGAAGGTCTTGGAAGTGGTGATGGACTGGAGGAGCCCCGCCGGGAAGAGGTCGAGCGGCACCACCTTTCGCTCCGGCTCCGGGCTGGGAATGCGGGCGCCGTTCAGCGAAGTGGTCGTATAGCGCTCGCCCAGCCCGCGCACGAAGACGTACTTGCCGTCCTGCACCGTCACCCCGCTCACCCGCTGCACCGCCTGCGCGGCATCCGAGTCCGGGCTCCTGGCGATCTGCTCCGAGGTTACGCTGTTGACCACGCCGACCGCCGTGCGCTGATCGTCCAGCGCCCGCGCGACGCTCCCCCGCTCGCGCGCCGCCGTTACCGTAATCCCGCCGAGCGACACCGCCTGCGCCGTCAGCGAGATGTCGAGCGTCACGGCGCCGCTGGCACCCACCTGCACCCCCGTCACCGTCTTGGTCGCGTGGCCGATGTGTGACGCGGCGACGCTGTACGTACCGCTCGGCAAACCGCGGATCACGAACGTCCCATCCACGCCTGTAACGGCGCTGCGCACGGGCTGCACGATCACGGCGACGCGCGCCCCGGCGACGGGCTGCCCGGTGGCTGCATCCACCACCCGCCCCCCGATTCGCCCCGCCTGCGCGGCGGCTGCGCTGGGGAGGAGGGCCAAAAGAAACACTGCGAGTGCGGTCCTCAGGGATCGGCTCGGCATTCGTCACGTACTCCGTTGAAGAAGGGCCGGCGCGCGCGCCGGCCTCGGCGTATCGTGACGATAGCCGTGCTTCACATCGGAAGGAGATTCGGAGGGTCACCGTCCCGTCACGAACCGGGAACAGGGAGGCCCGGCATCCGAAAACCCGGGGGCTGAAGCCCCCGGCTGGAACCACGGGAAGACGGCTGAAGCCGTCTCGAGTGCCGCCGGCCGCGGTGCATGCCCGTGACACGGGCGCGAGGTTCCGCCCCCTCTCCTGATAACGGCGAGGGCGCAGCCCTCTCCCGTTATCGGGAGAGGGGGCCGCGAGGAACGAGCGGGGGTGAGGGCCTCCCTCACCGCGCCGCAGCCCGCTCCACCTCCCGGTCGTGCATCTCCTCCTCCACCACGTCCGGCGCGGGAAGGAGGAAGCGGATGGTGGTGCCGCGGCCGGGGGTGCTCTCGGCGTCCACGGTGCCGCCGTGGGCTTCGACGAGGTGCTTGACGATGGCCAGCCCCAGCCCGGTGCCGCCTTCCTCGCGCGAGCGGGCGGCGTCGGCGCGGTAGAAGCGCTCAAAGATGCGGGGGAGGTGCGTGGCGGCGATGCCGGCGCCGTTGTCCGCGACGGAGACCTGGATCCACTCGTGCCGGTCGCCGCGCTGGCTGGCGGCCTGGCCGGCGCAGCGCGCGCTCACCTCGATGCGCCCACCCTCGGGAACGTAGCGGATCGCGTTGCCCACCAGGTTCGACAGGATCTGGCGGAGCGCGGCGGGGTCCGCGAAGACGAACTCGTACTCCGGCGGCACGTCGGTCAGGAACAGGACGCGCTTCTCGTCCATCTGCGCGCGGCCAGGGGCGATCGCCTCGTGCGCCGTCTCGGTGATGGAGACGATCTCCGGCTCCACCCGGAAGCCGCCACTCTCGATGCGCGACAGGTCCAGCAGGTCGTCCACGATGCGCTGCAGGCGGTCCGCGTTGGCCTTCACCGTCTCCGCGAACTGGCGGCGCAGCGCGGGAGGGAGGTCCTCGTCCAGCAGCGTCTCGCTGAAGCCGCGGATGGCGGTCAGCGGCGTCTTGAGCTCGTGCGATGCGTTGGCCACGAAGTCGCGGCGCACGTCTTCCAGCCGGCGGAGGGCGGAAACGTCCAGGAACACCATCACCGCGCCGCCGCCGGGGAGCGGTTGCGCGGTGGCCAGCAGGCTGCGCCCGTCCTGCATCAGCTCCGCGGGCCGCACCTGCGCGCCCTCCAGCACCCGCCGCACCACGTCCAGGAAGGCCGGCCGGCGCGCCACCTCCTGCGGGGAGAGGCCGCGCGGGTCGCCCACCAGGTTGAAGATGCGGCGCGCCGCCGGGTTGGTGCGCCGCACGTGCCCCTCGGCGTCCAACGCGATCACCCCCTCGGCCATGGAATCGATCAGCGCCTGCATCTCCGCGCGCTCGCCCTCCAGCTGGCGGAGGCGGCGCTGGAGCTCGCCGGCCAGCATGTCCAGCGCGTCGGCCAGTTCGCCCAGCTCGTCGCGCCGGCCGAGCTTGGCGCGCCGCGCGAGGTCGCCGGCGGCCATGGCGCGCGCCGCCCTCACGATCTGCCGCAGCGGCTGCGTGATGGCGATGGAGAAGCCCAGCGAGAGGAGCCCCGCCAGCACCAGCGCCACCAGACCCACGCCAAAGATCCCGCGCTGCACCCGCGCCACCGCCGCGTACATCTCGCTGAGCGGGTCCGCGATGCGGATGACGTTGCCGTCCGCCGCCTGCAGCGCCATGTAGAGCTGCTCGTCGCCCAGCGAGCTGCTGAGCCGCACCGCGACGCCTATCTGATCGCGCCCCTGCCGTGCGCTGCGGATCTCCGGGCGGTCGGAGTGATTCTCCAGCCGCCGGATTCCCGCCGCATCCACCTCCGAATCGCCCAGCACCCGCCCGTCCGGCGCGACGATGGTGACGCGCCGGCTGCTGAGCGCGCCGAGCCAGTCCGCCACCGCGTCCGGGTGCGCGGCGGGCCGGGTGGCGTACAGCGCGCGCGCCAGGAACAGCTCCCGCCGCAGATCCGCGGAGAGCCGTTCGGTGAGGTGCGTGCGCAGCGTGGAGCCCACCCCCAGCGTGAGCGCCACCACGACCGCCGCGATCAGCGCCAGGTACGAAAGGAAGAGCTTCTGGTCCGCCCTCAGCCGCAGCGTCATTCAGTCATCCAGGCACGGAAAGTCTCACGCAGAGGCGCACGAACGCAAAGAACGCATTATCGACGAGAAGCCCCAATTTCCTGAACGAAGCGCCTCACGGTACCCTGCCCCACGCTGATCTTCGAGAGCGCGTAGTGAAGGAGACGGACTCTGCCGCGCATCGCGATCCAGCCCATGTTCGGTAGCCGGTGGTCTGCCCCAACTGCTCTTTGGCTGAACCGCGGTGCCCTGGCGGAGCCCGTTACTGCAGGCGCCTGAACATTGGAGGTGTGGTGTGATGCGGCAGAGCCCGTCTCCTTCACTCCGCGCCACACGATCGCGCATGCCCGAAGTACGGCGCAGCGCTCCGTTCAGGAAGTGGGGTTCTCTCTGTGCCTCTGTGTCTCCGTGTGAGATCGCAGTTCAGCGGACCGGAGGCTCGGTGCGGAAACGATAGCCGAAGCCGCGCACCGTCTCGATCCAGTCCGCCTCGTCGCCCAGCTTGTTGCGCAGCCGCTGCACGTGCATGTCCACCGTGCGCGTGGCGATGTTGGCGGTCACCTCCCAGACGGCTTCCAGGAGCTGCCGGCGCGTCTGCACTCGGCCGCGGCGCTCCATTAGGGTCAGGAGGAGGCGGTACTCGGTGGGCGTCAGCTCCAGCGGCAGGCCGCTGACCTCGGCGCGCGCGGCACCGGAATCGACCGAGAAGGGGCCCACGCGCACCACCTTGCCCCCCCGCCCCACCGGCGGCGCCTGCTGCACCCGCCGCAGCACCGCGCCCACGCGCAGGATCAGCTCCTGCGGCGAGAAAGGCTTGGCCACGTAATCGTCCGCCCCCTGCCGCAGCCCCTGGATGCGGTCCTGCTCCTCGCGCCGGGCGGTCAGCAGGATGACGGGAATGTCCAGCGTCTCCGGGCGGCGGCGCAGCTCCTCCAGCACCTGGAGGCCGCTCATGCCGGGGAGCATCAGGTCGAGGACGATCAGGTCCGGGCGCTCCACCTCGGCCGCGCGGATCGCCTCCGGGCCCGTGGATGCGGTGCGGACGCGGTACGACTCGCGCGCCAGGTGGTACGCCACGAGCGCCGAGATGTCGGGCTCGTCGTCCACCACCAGGATGTGTGCGTTCAGCGGCTTCACGGCCTCGGCCTTGTCGTGGCTGGGCAGTCCCACGAAGTCGGGGAGCCCGCGGGCAAGATGAGGCTTCCAGGAAGCGGTCGGCAAGGTTCACCTCCATAGGGGAGCACGACACGTGCATCGTCCCGTGGAGTGTAACGGGCGCCGGTAACGCGGGAGTAACGATCCCGAACGAGCGGGGCGACGATGGGCCGTCCCAACGTTCGCGGCCTGCCGGCTGTTCTTTTTGGAGTAGCCCCGTCATCCGACCATCAAGGAACGCCCCTCAAGCCGGGGCGTGTGGAGCCGCATGCCGTATCTCAGAGCGCTGATCTGCGCGATCCTCCTCGCCCCCGCCGCGCTGTCGGCGCAGGTGGGCGTTACGACGGACCTCCTCACCGGGCGCGTCACGGGGCCCGCTGGCACGCCCGTGGCCGGCGCCACCGTGGAGGCGATTTCGGCCGAGGGGAACCTGCGCAGGACGACCACCACGCGTCCGGACGGCCGCTACACGCTGACCTTTCCGGACGGCGGGGGGCGCTACCAGCTTCGGGTGACGGCGCTGGGCTTCGCGGCCGCCACCGCGGTCGCCGCGCGCGAGGCGGACGAGGACGTGCTGGTCACCAACTTCCGGCTGGGCGAGCAGGCGGTGGCGCTGGAGGGGATCACGGCGCGCGCCAGCCGCACCCCGCCGCCCAGCAACACCGCGGCGGGCGGCACCGAGCGCACCCTCTCCGGCGAGACGGTCAACCGCCTGCCGCTGGAGGACAACGACCCTGCCCGCATCGCCACGCTCAGCCCCGGCGTCGTCGCGGTGACGCAGGGCGACTCGTCGGAGGCGCGGGGGTCGTTCTCGGTGGCGGGGCAGCGGGCGGCGCTCAACCAGGTGACGCTGGACGGCGCGTCGTTTACCTCCGCGCTCTCCGGCGGGCAATCGGGAGGCGGATCGCCGCTGGGGATTCCGCAGGAGGGGGTGCGCGGCACGCAGGTGATCACCAACACCTACGACGTGGCGCGCGGGCAGTTCTCCGGCGGTCAGGTGGCGCTCACCACACGCCGCGGATCCAACCAGTTCAACGGCTCCTTACAGTACCAGCTTCGCGATCCCAACCTGCAGGGCAACGCGGGCGTTCCCACGTGGGGCGGCGGCTTCACCCAGAACCGGTTCAGCGGCGGGCTGGGCGGGCCCATCGTGCGCGACAAGCTCTTCTACTACCTCTCGTTCCAGGCGCAGCGCCGCAGCGACGAGCTGTACTCCCTCACCCCCCGCGACGCCGACGCGGTGCGCGCGCTGGGTGTGAGCCCGGAGTCGGTGGAACGCTTCCTGGGCGCCCTGCAGACCCGCTACGGCGTCGACGGGCGCAGCGGCGTCTTCGAGCGCACCGGCGATGCGCTCACCACGCTGGGCCGGGTGGACTGGAACCTGACGCAGCGCCACACGCTCGCCCTGCGCGGCAACCTGAGCGTGTACGAGCAGGACAACGCCCGCATCGGATTCCTGGAGACGCTGGGCAACGGCGGCGAGGTGGGGACGAGCGGCGGCGGCGGGCAGCTCACCCTCACGTCGCGCTTCGGCGCGGGGTGGATCAACGAGCTGCGCGCCTCCGTGAACCGCGACGAGCGCGACCAGGATGCCTACGAGCAGGTTCCCGAGGGGCGCGTCCGTGTGGCGTCCGAGCTGGGCGAAGGCGATCGCGGCGTGGCGACGCTGGTCTTCGGCGGAGACCGCCAGCTCCCCACCCTCACGCGCGAGACGACGACGGAGGTGAGCAACGAGCTCTCCTTCCTCTTCCGCGACCGGCACCGGCTGCGCATCGGCGGGCTCTTCAACCACTCGGCGTTCCGGCAGGAGAGCACGCCGGACCGCTTCGGCACATTCGAGTTCGAGTCGCTGGAGGCGTTCGAGGAGGGGCGGCCCACGAGCTTCACCCGCTCGCTCACCACGCGCGAGACGGAGGGCGGCGGGGTCAACGCGGCCATCTTCGTAGGCGATACCTGGCGTCCGCTGGACCGCGTGCAGCTCACCTTCGGCGCCCGCGGCGAGGCGACTCGCTTCGACGAGACCCCCGCGCGCAACCCCGAGATCGAGCGCCTGTTCGGCCGCCGCACGGACTTCATCCCCAGCGAGCTGCACGTGAGCCCGCGGCTGGGCTTCTCGTGGCGGCTGAACGAGCAGGGCGCCCCGCTGCGGCTGGTGCGCGGCGGCGTGGGCGAGTTCCGTGGCCGCGCGCCCTTCTCCCTCTTCGCATCCGCGCTGGACCAGACGGGGCTCGCGACGGGTGAGACGCTGCTGGAGTGCGTGGGCGCGCGCGTGCCGGTGCCGGACTGGGCGGCGTACCAGCGCGACGCCTCCGCCATCCCCACCTCGTGCGCGGACGGCGGCGCGGGCGAGCCGGTTCGGCGACTGCCCACCGTGACGGTGTTCGATCCGGAGTTCGGGGCGCCGCGCTCCTGGCGCGCCTCGCTCGGCTTCCAGACGCAGATCCGCCCGCGGCTGAACGCCAGCATCGACGTGAGCCAGGCGTGGGGCGTGAACCTGTACGGCGTGCGCGACCTCAACCTGCGCGACGACGCGCCGGCCTTCGTCCTCGCGAGCGAGGGCGGGCGCCCGGTCTACGCGCCGGCCTCCGCCATCACCGCGACGGGGCAGATCCCCTTCTTCGCCTCGCGGCAGAACCCGGAGCTCTCCAACGTCTTCGCGGTCGATTCGGAGCTGGGGTCGCGCAGCACGCAGGCGACGCTGGGCTTCAACGGCCAGCTTCCGCGGCGGATCTCCTTCCAGACTTCGTACACCTTTTCGCGCGTCCGCGACCAGTCGTCGTTCTCGTCCGGCGCGCCGCGCTCCGGCTTCTCGCAGCCGACCACGGCGGGGAACCCCAACGTGCGCGAGTGGTCCACCAGCGACCTGGAGCGGCGGCACTCGCTGGTCACCGTCCTGGGCGTCCCCTTTGGCCAGGCGTGGGAGGTGACGCTGATCGGCCGCGCCACGAGCGGCAACCCGTTCACCCCGCTCGTCGGCGGCGACATCAACGGCGACGGCGCCCGCAACGACCGCGCGTTCGTCTTCGCGCCGGGCGCGTCGGGCGACACGGCGGTGGCCAACGGGATGGCGCGCCTGCTGGACGGCGCGGAGGGCGGCGTGCGCGAGTGCATCGAGGCGCAGCGGGGCTCCATCGCCGGCCGCAACAGCTGCCGCGGGCCGTGGACGGGGACGCTGGACCTGCGCGGCACCTTTCGCCCGCAGCTCCCTACCCTGTCGCGCCGCCTCTCGTTGTCGCTGGACGTCACCAACCTCTTCGCCGGCGCGGACCTGCTCTTCAACGGGAGCGACGATCTGCGTGGGTGGGGGCAGCAGGGCTTCGGGCGCGACGAGGTGCTCCTCTACACGCGCGGCTTCGATCCCGCGCAGAATCGCTTCCTGTACCAGGTCAACGAGCGCTTCGGCGAGACGCGCTCGCGGCGCGGCGGTTTCGGCTCGCCCTTCCAGGTGCAGCTCTCCGCGCGGCTGCTGATCGGGACGCAGCAGGGGCAGGGTGGCGGGCTGGCGGCCATCGGGGGTGGCGGTGGTCCGGGCGGGGGCGGACCGGGCGGGCAACGCGGCGGGTTTGGCGGCATCGTCCGCCAGGGCGGCGGGATCGACGTGGAGGCGCTCCTCTCGCGACTCCTTCCCGACCCCGTGTCGCCGCTCCTCCTCCTGCGCGACACGCTCAACCTGACCCCCGAGCAGGTGACGGGGATCGAGGCGATCCGCGACTCGCTGCGCGCGCGCAACCAGCCGGTGCGCGAGGCCGTCCGCGCCGCCATCCCCACCACCGCGACGGCGCAGAACGCGGGCGAGCTGTTCGGGCGCGTGGGGCCGCTGCTGGAGCCGGGGCGCCAGAACGTGCAGCGCGCCCTCCGCGAGGTGCAGAGCCTGCTGACGCCGGAGCAGTGGCGCCGCGTCCCCGCCGCGCTGCGCAATCCGCTGGGGAACTTCGGCGGCGGCGGCCAGCGCAACCGCGAGGATCGCCCGCGCAACCGCGAAGGCGGCGCCCGCCGCGGCATCACGCCCGCCGGCACCCCGCCCGCGACCCCGGCACCGGCGCAGCAGCCTGCCCCGGCGCCGGGCACACCGCAGCCGGCACCGCCGGCACAGCCGACACCGACACCCCCGCCGACACAGCCGCCACCGACGCCGGGGCGGTAGGCCGGAGTCGCGGACCCCCACCCCCGCTCGTCACCTCGCGGCCCCTCCCCCCAAAACAACCTGGGGGAGGGGCGTTTGGCGTGCATCGGTGCGGAGACGCACGGGCCGGCGCGGGGGCGGGCACGGGCAGCCACGTCGGGCGGCCCCTCCGAGGTTTCGGTGCGGAGGAGCGTGGGTCGAGGTGGGGGAAAGGGTGGGCAGGCACGCAGGTCTGCCGCTACGAGATCGGTGCGGCGCGCAGAGGTCGAGATGAGGTGAGGGAGGGCGCGATGAATCGCGCCCCTACGGGCGTGGTGTGTACAGGCGGGCGGCGAACTGGGTCCGGCACGGGCGCGATAAATCGCGCCCCTACGCGTTCCTGGAACTGGACGACACGCGCGGCCCAACGCGATCTCCCCCCTCCCCCGCAGTTTGGGGGAGGGGGGCCGGGGGGGTGAGGGCGCGGTTTGGGAGAGGGGGGCCGGGGGGGTGAGGGCGGTTGCGCCCCTACTCCGCGGCCGCCCGCGCCGCCGCCCCCGTCAGCGCCAAGGTCTCGAACGGGTCCTCGCGCATGGCGGGGGGGGGCTGCACCTTGGCGGGGAGCGACAGGGTGAAGGTGCTTCCCTCCCCCACCCGCGACTCCACCTCCAGAGAACCCTCCAGCAGCTCCGCCAGCCGGCGCGAGATGGGGAGGCCCAGGCCCGTCCCCTGCTGCGGATCGGGCTGGTGGAGCTGGACGAACTCGTCGAAGATCTTGTCCTGGTCCTCCTCCGGGATGCCGCGGCCGCGGTCCACCACGCTCACCACCACGCCGCCGTCGTCGCGCGGGCGGCACGCGACGGTGATCGCCTTTCCCTCGCCGAACTTGATGGCGTTGGAAAGGAGGTTGAGGAGGATCTGGCGCACGCGGCGCGGGTCCGTCACCACCGTCACCGGCACGGGGCATGGGTCCAGGGCCAGCTCGGAGCCGTGCTCGTCGGCCAGGGGGCGGACGGTGATGAAGAGGTCCTGGATGACGTCCGGGAAGGTGGCGTTCTGGATCTCCAGGTCCACCTTGCCGGCCTCGATCTTGGAAAGGTCCAGGATGTCGTTGACCAGCTCCAGCAGGTGGCGCGCCGCCTTGTTGGCCCGCTCGATCCCGCGCGACTGCTGTTCGTTCAGCTCGCCGTAGATGTTGTCCAATAGGAGCGAGCTGTACCCCAGGATGGCGTTGATGGGGGTGCGCAGCTCGTGGCTCATGGAGGCGTAGAAGCGCGAGCGGGCGCTCATGGCCGCCTCCAGCTCGCGCTGCCGCGTCTGCAGCTGGTCGTTGAGCTGCTTGAGCTGCTCCGAGGTCTGCGCCAGCGATACCGCCTGCTGCCGGAGCGCCTCCTCCGCCCGCTTGCGCTCGCTGATGTCGCGGGCGATCACGGTGAAGACGCGCTCGTCCTCCAGCTGCAGGCACGAGAGCGACGCCTCCACGGGGAAGCTGTCGCCGCCGGGGCGGGTGCCGGTAAGGGCGCGGCTCTGGGGCGTGGGGGCGGGGCCGCCGTCGGTGCCCGCCGCGCGCCCCGCGCCGCAGATGGCGTCCAGCGAGGCCTCGTCGAAGGCGGGCTCGAAGAAGTCGTGCACCGGCCGCCCCGCCGCGTCCTTTGCCGACACGCCGAACATCCGCTCCGCCGCGGCGTTGAAGAGGGTGATGCGCCCGTTGGCGTCGAAGGTGATGATCGCCTCCATGGCGGAGCTCACGATCTCCGCGATGCGCGCCTCGCTGGCCTGCAGCTCGCCGCGGTGGCGCAGCTCCAGCTCGCGGCGCTCGCTCTCGCGCAGGCGGCGCTCCTGCTCCTGCAGCTGCTGCGTCTTCAGGTAGAGGTCGATGAAGACCGCCACCTTGCTGCGCAGGATGTCCGGGTTGAAGGGCTTGAACATGTAGTCCACCGCCCCCACCGAGTACCCTTCGAAGATGAACGCCTCGTCCTTGGAGATCGCCGTCAGGAAGATGATGGGGGTGAGGCGGGAGCGCTCGCGCGACTTGATGAGCTGCGCCGTCTCGAAGCCGTTCATCCCCGGCATCTGCACGTCCAGCAGGATGCAGGCGAAGTCCTGCTGCAGCACCTGGCGCAGCGCCTCCTCGCCGGAGTTGGCGCGTACCACGGTGTGGCCCAGCGGCTCCAGGATCGCTTCCAGGGCGAAGAGGTTCTCCGGGCGGTCGTCCACCGCCAGGATGCTCGCGCGCGGCTCCCCCGTCATCCGCGCACCGGGGCGCAGGGCGGCACGCGGCGCCGGCGGATCGCCGCCAGGTACGGCGCGATCTGCTCCATGGGGAGCACGCAAGCCTCCGGGCACGCCTTGGCCGCGGAGAACGGCATCACCCGCACCTCGGCCGTGGCCGGGTCCTGCACTACCCCCAGCCCTCCCGCGTCCAGAATCCGCCGCAGCCCTCGCGACCCATCCGCGTTGGCCCCGGTCAGCACCACCCCGATTGCGTCCATACCGTACGTATCCGCGGCAGACTCGAACGTGACGTCAATGGAGGGGCGCGAAAAGCGCACCGGCGCCTCCGTGGAAAGGGTGAAGTAGCCGTCGTCCACCAGCATGTGGTAGTCGGGGGGGGCGATGTACACGCACCCCGGGCGTGCTTCCTCCTTGTCGTTCACCTCGTACACCTCCATCTCGGTGCACTCCTGCAGCAGCTCGCAGAGCAGCTCCGAGTCCTTGCTGCGGTGCTGCACCACCGCCACCGGCATCGGAAAGTCGGCCGGCAGGTTGGCCACCAGCATGCGCAGTGCGTACAGCCCTCCCGCGGAGGCACCGACGGCGACGATCCGGTATCCCGCGTCTTCACCCGTCACTACGAAAGCCTCCGGAAGATCTTTTCCTTGGTGTTCAGCGCCTCGTACCGGTCCTCGTACGCCGTGAAGCGCATGCTCTCCTTGCTCCCCAACCCCAGGATCCCGAAGTTCACCAGCGAGCCGTAAAAGAGCTCGTGCACGCGGTTCTGCAGCTCCCGGTCGAAGTAGATCATCACGTTGCGGCACACGATGACGTTGAACTCCGCGAACGACCCGTCGGTCACCAGGTTGTGCTGCGAGAACACCACGTTGCGGGTGAGCGCGGGGTCGAAGCGGGCGCCGTCGTACATCGCCGTGTAGTACTGGCTGAACGACTCGGTGCCCCCGGCGCGCAGGTAGTTCTGCGTGTACTCCTGCATCTTGTCGAGCGGAAAGATCCCCGCCCGCGCCCGCTGCAGCACCACCTCGTTGATGTCCGTGGCGTAGATCCGCGACCGGTCGTACAGCCCCACCTCCTTCAGCAGGATGGCCATCGAGTACACCTCCTCCCCCGTGGAGCACCCCGCATGCCAGATGCGGATGAAGGGGTAGGTGCGCAGGAGCGGGACCACTTCGTTGCGGAACGCCGCGTAGAACGATGGATCGCGGTACATCGCCGTGACGTTGATGGAGAGGTCCAGCAGGAGCTTCTCCATCATCGCCGGGTCGTGCAGCACACGGTCCTGAAGCTGGCTCACGGTGACCAGCCCCTCCGCCTGGATGCGCTTCCACAGCCGCCGCTTGAGCGACGAGTAGGCGTAGCTGCGGAAGTCGAAGCCATACTGGCGGAAGATCGCCTCCATCAGCAGCTCCACCTCCAGCTTCTCCACGTCGCGGCGGTACGCGCTGGGGGTGTCGGGAAGCGCGACGTCGTCCCTGCGTTCGGCCCGGCCGTCGCGCTCCTCCGACCGGCGCGCGGGGACGGCGGCGGGGGATGGATCCCCCGCCGCCTTGCCACCGGTCTCTGCCCGTTCGCGGCTCACCCGTGCCTCAGCGGTACAGCCACACGCGCATCAGCGACAGGAGCTGGTCCGTGTCCACCGGCTTCGTGATGTAGTCCGACGCGCCCGACGCGATCGACTTCTCGCGGTCGCCCTTCATCGCCTTGGCGGTCAGCGAGATGATGGGGAGGTCGCGGAACTCCTCCATCTGCCGGATGGCCGCGGTCGTCTCGTAGCCGTCCATCTCCGGCATCATCACGTCCATCAGGACGATGTCGACGTTGGGGTTGGCCTGCAGCGTCTCGATGGCGGCGCGGCCGTTCTCCGCGAACACCACCTCCATCCCCTGCCCCTCCAGCACGCTGGTGAGGGAGAAGATGTTGCGCACGTCGTCGTCCACCACCAGCACCTTCTTGCCGGCGAAGGCGCTGTCCGACTGGTGGAGCTGCTCCAGCATGCGGCGCTTGCTGTCCGGCAGGTTGCTCTCCACGCGGTGAAGGAAGAGCGCCGTCTCGTCCAGGAGCCGCTCCGGGCTCTTGGCGTCCTTGACGATGATCGTCTCGGCGTAGCGGCGCAGCTGCGTCTCCTCCTGCTGCGACAGCTCCTTCCCCGTGTAGATGATGATGGGGATCTCCTGCATCTCCGGGTCGCCCTTGACCTGCTCCAGCAGCTGGAATCCGTCGTCGCCCCCCAGCCCCAGGTCCAGCACCATGCAGTCGAAGCGGGTGGTGCGAAGCTGCTCGATGGCGTCGGCGGCGGTGGCCACGGCAGTGATCTCCACATCGTCGTCGCCCACCAGCTCGATGATGCTGGCGCGCTGCCGCTCGTCGTCCTCCACCACCAGCAGCCGCTTGACGCCGTCCGACAGGAAGTTGCCGATCTTCTCGAAGGCCCCGTCCAGCGCCTCCTGCGACACCGGCTTCTCCAGGTAGCTGAAGGCGCCCTGCCGCAGCCCGCGCTGCCGTGCCCCCACCCCGCTCACGATGTGCACGGGAATGTGGCGCGTCTCCGGCGCGTGCTTCAGCCGGTCCAGCACCGTCCACCCGTCGATGCCCGGGAGGTCGATGTCCAGCGTGACGGCGTCGGGGCGGTAGTCGCGCACCATCTCCAGCCCCGACTCGCCGTCCAGCGCCACCAGCGCCTTGAAGCCGCGCTCGCGCGCCATGTCCAGCAGGATGCGGGCGAAGGGGGGGTCGTTCTCCACGATCAGCACCGTGCGGTCGCCGGCCTCCACGCTCCCGCGGTCGTCGCGGATCCCCACCTCGGCGGGGTCGCGCGGGCCCTGGCGCCGCTCCTCGCCCACGTGCGGCTGCTGCGGTGCCTCGCCCGCATTCGCCGGAGCCTCGCGCGGCCCGCGGCGCTCGCCGGGGCGCGGCTGGCGCGGGGGTGCCTGGCGCAGCGCGGAGGGATCGCGCGGCAGGTCGCTGCCGTCGCCGCTGCTGCGGCCGCCGCCCGGCTCGCCCGGCCAGGTGCGCGGCAGGAAGAGGGTAAAGGTGCTCCCCTCGCCCTGCGTGCTCTCCACCCGGATCTCGCCGCCCAGCAGGCGCGTGATCTCGCGGCTGATGGAGAGCCCCAGCCCCGTGCCGCCGTACTTGCGGCTGGTGGTGCCGTCTTCCTGCTGGAACGCCTCGAAGATGAGCTGCTGCTTCTCGCGCGCGATCCCGATCCCGGTGTCCGTCACCGCGAAGGCGATCACCATGTCCGCCTCGTCCAGCGTGCGGTTGTTGAAGCGCCGCCCCTTGTCCGCCTGGCGGATGGAGAGGGTGATGCCGCCGCGCTCCGTGAACTTGAAGGCGTTGGAGAGCAGGTTCTTGAGCACCTGCTGCAGCCGCTGCCCATCCGAGAAGATCGACTCGGGGACCTCCTCGTCCACCGCCAGGTTTAGCTGCAGCCCCTTCTGGTCCGCCACCGGCCGGAACGAGCGGTCCACGTAGGCGGTGATGTCCTTCATGTACACGTTGGTGGGGGAGATCTCCATCTTCCCCGCCTCGACCTTGGAGAGGTCGAGCACGTCGTTGATCAGGTTCAGCAGGTCGGTGCCGGCGCCCAGGATCGTCTGGGCGAACTCCACCTGCTTCTCCGTGAGGTTCCCCTCCTTGTTGTCCGCCAGCAGCTTGGCCAGGATCAGCAGCGAGTTGAGCGGCGTGCGCAGCTCGTGGCTCATGTTCGCCAGGAACTCGCTCTTGTACTTGGACGACAGGGCGAGCTGCTCCGCCTTCTCCTCCAGCGCCCGGCGCGCCGCCTCCACCTCGTTGTTCTTCTGCTCCACCTTGCGGTTCTGCTCGGCCAGCAGGCTGGCCTTCTCCTCCAGCTCCTCGTTGACCTGCTGCAGCTCTTCCTGCTGGTCGCGCAGCGCTTCCTCGGATGCCTTCAGGGTGCGGGCCTGCGCCTCCAGCTCGGCGTTGGTGCGGCGCAGCTCCTCCTGCTGGCTCTGCAGCTCCTGCGACTGGCTCTGCAGCTCCTGCGTGAGCTTCTGCGACTGCTCCAGCAGCTCCTCGGTGCGCATGTTCGCGGAGATCATGTTGATCACCACGCCCACGCTCTCGGTGAGCTGGTCCAGGAAGACCTGGTGGATCTGGCTGAAGGGCATGAACGAGGCGAGCTCGATCACCGCCTTCACCTCTCCCTCGAAGAGGACGGGGAGCACCACGATGTTGCGCGGCGGCGCCTCGCCCAGCCCGCTCGATATCGTGATGTAGTCGTCCGGCACCCCAGTCAGCAGGATCGGCTTCTTCTCCAGCGCGCTCTGCCCCACGATCCCTTCGCCGATGTGGAAGCGGTTGCTGACGTTCTTCCGCGCCCGGTAGGCGTAGCTGGCGATCAGCTTCAGGATGGGCGCGCTGGTGTCCTGGTCCATCAGGAAGAATGCGCCGTGGTTGGCCCCCACCAGCGGCGTGAGCTCGCTCATGATGAGGCGCGACACCGCTTCCAGGTCCTTTTGGCCCTGCATCATCCGGCTGAACTTGGCCAGGTTGGTCTTGAGCCAGTCCTGCTCCTGGTTGCGTTCCGTGGTCTCCTTGAGGTTGGAGATCATCTGGTTGATGTTGCGCTTGAGCTCGTCCAGCTCGCCCTTGGCCTCAACCGTAATGGAGCGCGTGAGGTCGCCGGTGGTCACCGCGATGGCCACGTCCGTGATCGCTCGCACCTGCCCGGTGAGCGAGTTGGCCATGGCGTTCACGTTGTCCGTCAGCGCGCGCCACGTTCCCGCCGCGCCGGGCACCTCGGCCTGCCCGCCCAGCTTCCCTTCCGTACCCACCTCGCGCGCCAGCCGCGTCACCTCGTCCGCGAAGAGCGAGAGGCGGTCGACCATCGCGTTGACCACGTCCTTGATCTGCAGGATCTCGCCTGCGGCTTCCACCGTGATCTTGCGCGTCAGGTCGCCGTCGGCGATCGCCGTCGCCACGGCGGACACGTCGCGGAGCTGGACGGTCAGGTTGCCGGCCAGCTGGTTCACGTTGTCGGTGAGGTCGCGCCACACGCCGGCCACGCCCTCCACCTTGGCCTGGCCGCCCAGCTTCCCTTCCGTCCCCACCTCGCGGGCCACGCGCGTCACCTCGGATGCGAATGCTGACAGCTGGTCCACCATCGTGTTGATGGTGTTCTTGAGCTGCAGCATCTCGCCCTTGACGTCCACCGTGATCTTGCGGCTCAGGTCGCCGCGCGCCACGGCCGTCGTCACGTCGGCGATGTTCCGCACCTGGCCGGTCAGGTTGCCGGCCATGAAGTTCACGCTGTCCGTGAGGTCGCGCCACACGCCGGCGACCCCTTCCACGTTGGCCTGCCCTCCCAGGCGGCCCTCCGTGCCCACTTCCTTGGCGACTCGGGTCACCTCGCTTGCGAAGGAGCTCAGCTGGTCCACCATCGTGTTGACGGTGTTCTTGAGCTGCAGCATCTCGCCCTTGACGTCCACCGTGATCTTGCGGCTCAGGTCGCCCTTTGCCACGGCGGTCGTCACGTCGGCGATGTTCCGCACCTGGTTGGTGAGGTTGCTCGCCATGAAGTTCACGCTGTCCGTCAGGTCCTTCCACGTGCCGCCGACTCCCGGCACCTCGGCCTGGCCGCCAAGCACCCCCTCCGTGCCTACTTCGCGGGCCACGCGCGTCACTTCGGATGCGAATGCGCTCAGCTGGTCCACCATCGTGTTGACGGTGTTCTTGAGCTGGAGCATCTCGCCCTTGACGTCCACCGTGATCTTCTGGCTCAGGTCGCCTCGCGCCACCGCGGTGGTCACGTCGGCGATGTTCCGCACCTGGTCGGTGAGGTTGCTCGCCATGAAGTTCACGCTGTCCGTCAGGTCCTTCCACGTTCCGCCGACGTTGGGCACCTGCGCCTGCCCGCCGAGCACCCCCTCCGTGCCCACTTCCCGGGCCACGCGGGTCACCTCGTCCGCGAAGACCGACAGCCGGTCGACCATGGAGTTGATGACCTGCTTGATCTGCAGGATCTCGCCGCGCACCTCCACCGTGATCTTGCGCGTCAGGTCGCCGTCCGCGATGGCGGTGGCGACGTCGCGCAGCTCGCGGAGCTGAACCGTCAGATTGCCGGCCAGCTGGTTCACGTTCTCGGTGAGGTCTCGCCAGACGCCCGCCACGCCCTCCACGCTGGCCTGGCCGCCGAGCACCCCCTCCGTACCCACTTCGCGGGCGACTCGGGTCACTTCGCTTGCGAATGCGGAGAGCTGGTCCACCATCGTGTTGACGGTGTTCTTGAGCTCCAGCATCTCGCCCTTCACGTCCACCGTGATCTTCTGGCTCAGGTCGCCGTTTGCCACCGCGGTGGTCACGAGGGCGATGTTTCGCACCTGGCCGGTCAGGTTGCCGGCCATGAAGTTCACCGCGTCCGTCAGATCCTTCCACGTTCCCGCCACGCCCGGCACGTCCGCCTGGCCGCCGAGCACGCCCTCGGTGCCCACCTCTCGCGCCACCCGCGTCACCTCGTCCGCGAAGACGGAGAGCCGGTCGACCATGGAGTTGATGACCTCCTTGATCTGGAGGATCTCGCCGGCCGCCTCCACCGTGATCTTGCGTGTCAGGTCGCCATCGGCGATGGCCGTCGCCACCGCGGACACGTCGCGGAGCTGCACCGTCAGGTTGCCGGCGAGCTGATTCACGTTCTGCGTGAGGTCGCGCCACACGCCGGCCACACCTTCCACGTTGGCCTGGCCTCCCAGGCGGCCCTCCGTGCCCACTTCCTTGGCGACTCGGGTCACCTCGCTTGCGAAGGAGCTCAGCTGGTCCACCATCGTGTTGATGGTGTTCTTGAGCTGCAGCATCTCGCCCTTCACGTCCACCGTGATCTTTTGTGACAGGTCGCCGTTTGCCACGGCGGTCGTCACGTCGGCGATGTTCCGCACCTGGTTGGTGAGGTTGCTCGCCATGAAGTTCACGCTGTCCGTCAGGTCCTTCCACGTGCCGCCCACTCCCGGCACCTCCGCCTGGCCGCCCAGCACGCCCTCCGTACCCACCTCTCGGGCCACGCGCGTCACTTCCGATGCGAAGGCGCTCAGCTGGTCCACCATCGTGTTGACGGTGTTCTTGAGCTGGAGCATCTCGCCCTTCACGTCCACCGTGATCTTCTGGCTCAGGTCGCCTCGCGCCACCGCGGTGGTCACGTCGGCGATGTTTCGCACCTGGTTGGTCAGGTTGCTCGCCATGAAGTTCACGCTGTCCGTCAGGTCCTTCCACGTCCCGGCCACCCCCGGCACCTCTGCCTGGCCGCCGAGCACGCCTTCCGTGCCCACCTCTCGCGCCACTCGCGTCACCTCGTCCGCAAAGACGGAGAGCCGGTCGACCATCGCGTTGATCACCTCCTTGATCTGGAGGATCTCGCCGGCCGCCTCCACCGTGATCTTGCGCGTCAGGTCGCCGTCGGCGATGGCCGTCGCCACCGCGGACACGTCGCGGAGCTGCACCGTCAGGTTGCCGGCCAGCTGGTTCACGTTCTCGGTGAGGTCGCGCCAGACGCCGGCCACCCCGGCCACCTTGGCCTGGCCGCCGAGCACCCCCTCCGTGCCCACCTCGCGCGCCACCCGCGTCACCTCGTCCGCGAACACCGAGAGCCGGTCGACCATGGAGTTGATGACCTCCTTGATCTGCAGGATCTCGCCGCGCACTTCCACCGTGATCTTGCGCGTCAGGTCGCCATCGGCGATGGCCGTGGCGACGGCGGACACGTCGCGCAGCTGCACCGTCAGGTTGCCGGCCAGCTGGTTCACGTTGTCCGTCAGGTCCTTCCACGTGCCGGCGACTCCGGGCACCTCCGCCTGGCCGCCGAGCACGCCCTCCGTGCCCACC